>JAJYYW010000123.1 GCA_021800575.1 bacterium | reverse complement strand
GGACAGCCCCGCCCACGCCAGGGCGCGCACGCAGGTCGTGCGCACGCCGCCGAGCGAGCCGTCCCGTCCGACGTCGGTGTAGACCACGTGGCGGACCCCGAGCTCGGCAAGGCGGCGCGCCAGGAGCCGGAGGTCGACGCCCGCGCTCTCCCGCCACGCCTCGAGCGCGAGGGCCGCGCCGCAGACGAGCAGTGTGGCTGTTTTCATACAGGCACCCTGAAGGGAACATGGTGCGGATGTTACCGTAGCTCGGCGGCGGCGGTGCCAAATGTCACGGGGTTCGGGCAAACTGGCCCGAATGAGCACCGAACGGCTGCCCATCTCCGTTCTGAAGCGCCGCTTCGTTCCCGGCCAGTGGGACCTCGTCGCCTTCGTGCTGGTGTCGCTCTACCTGCCGATGTACGTGGTGATCAGAATACCGCTGTCCGCAGACGCATACACGTGCAGTATGACCGGAACGGACAGGGTCAGTGCGAGCATGGCGATGAAGACGATGCATGCCGCTATGAACTTTCCGAGCACGATCTCCATAAGCGTGACCGGCGAGGTCATGATGAGCTCCTTGGTCCCGTTCCTTTTTTCCTCGGCGTACGATTTCATGGTGATGATAGGCATGAGCAAAAGCAGTATCACGCCGAGGTTTGCGTAGAGCGGCTGGATGATGAAGTTCCCCGTGTTCAACGCCGGGATCTGTCCCTGGTACCGCATAAACTGGAGACTCAGGAACGTATACATCTGTATCCGTACGTAAAAAAAGTAGCCGGTGAGCAGCGCAAAAATCCCGAGGAGCACGTACGCAACCGGTGATGCAAACGACGAAACGAGCTCCCGCCTGACCATGGCGAGCATTTTTCGCGGATTCATTGGATACCTCCTCTGTCCTGCGATATGAGCCGGATGTACTCATCCTCGAGGTTCATGGATCTGGACGAGAATTCTGAAACGCCGTAGCCTGCCTTGAACACCGCGTCCGTTATCAATTCCGGTTTTTCGAAATCCTGGTTCATCGTGATGGTAAAAGCGTCACGTTCCCGGTCCACCGTTCTGATGCCGGGAATGGCCTTCAGCAGGCCGAGAACACCGTTATCCGCACGCGCCGTTACCAGGCGGTATATCTTTTCACCGTGCAGTGACGCCGGCGACAGGGTATGATCGTCGCCGCCCAGGATCCTGCCGTCGTTGATGATGATCACCCGGTTGCACGTCACGGTCACCTCGGGCAGGATATGCGTACTGAGGATGATGGTGTGATCCCTGCCGAGTTCCCTGATAAGGTTCCGTATCTCTATGATCTGTTCCGGATCCAGCCCCACGGTCGGCTCATCGAGAATGAGGATGGGGGGATCACTGATGAGTGACTGGGCAATGCCGACCCGCTGCCGGTAGCCCCGTGAGAGGTTGCCGATGATCCGATCCCTGACGTTGCCAAGGTTGGTCTGGTGTACGACCCGGTCCAGGGCTTGTTCGATTGCAGAACCAGAAAGGCCCTTGATGCCTGCCATAAATCTCAGGTAGCCGGCGACCGTCATCTCGGGATAGGCCGGTGCAAGTTCCGGCAGATAACCGATAGAGCTCTTGACCCGCAGGGGATCCTTGTTCACATCGTACCCGTTGACCGTGACCTCCCCTTCCGACGGCGAGAGATAGCCCGTGATGATCCGCATGGTCGTTGTTTTCCCCGCGCCGTTCGGACCGAGAAACCCGAGAACATCCCCCTTGTCCACGCTGAACGACACGCTGTTCAGCACCGTGCGTTCCCCATACCGCTTTGTGATGTGTTTCAACTCGATCATAAAATACACTCCTTCCCCATAGTAAGTGAGATTTTATTCAAGACAGAAAAAAAGAACGATACCGTGTTACGTCACGATTGATTCAAGCATACCCCCCGATGGTACGCTTTCCGTGTCCACCTTGATGTCTATCTCTCCGTTGCTCAGAGCGACGGTGAACTTCGTGCCCCGTTGCCAGTGAAAGGTGAGCGGTATCTTGATGAGCTGATCGATGGTTCTCTTGAGCAGCCGGGCACCGTATTTCTGGCTGTATCCATTGGTTACAACAAAGTCCAGCGCTTCTTCCGTAACAGCCAGCAGTTTCCCCTGTACCTGCATCTGTTTTGCCGTTTGCCCGATATAGGTCCTCGCTATTTCCCTGACGGTCTCGAACTTCAGCGGATTGAAAACGATGATCTCGTCTATCCGGTTGAGAAATTCGGGTGAAAAGACCCGTTCTGCTTCGGCAATGACGGCCTTCCTCATGGAATCCATACTCTGCTGTGCATCGTTGAGGAAACCGAGGGGCTGCATGAATTTCTTAAACTGATCGGACCCGAGATTGCTCGTCATGATGATCACCGCATCGCTGAAATATACCTTCTTGCCCCTGCCGTCCGTCAGCCATCCCTCATCGAACACCTGGAGCAGGAGATTATGGATAAAACTGTTCGCCTTTTCTATTTCATCGAGCAGGACAACGGACGAGGGATTGTCCCGTACCATGTTCGTCAGCGTACCGCCCCGTTCGGATCCAACGATGCCGCGCGGCATGCCGATGAGCTTGTCTATCGCTATCGAAGAATCGCCGTACTCCGACATATCCATACGGATTATCTTGTTCTCGTCCTCATAGAAAAATTCCGCTAGTGCCTTTGCAAGTTCCGTTTTCCCGACACCGGTCGGTCCCAGGAAGAGCAGGACACCGTCGGGCCGGTTGTAGTTCTCCTTCAGGGGGCCCTTGTTCAGTCGTATGCGGCTGGTCACTCTCCGGATCGCATCGTCCTGACCCCGCACGCGCTGCGCGAGGATGGCATCGATGCTGGCGAACCGCTGCGCCGTATCCCTGAACACCATGTCGAGCGGTATCTGCGACTCCTGCGCGATGACCTCCTTGACCGTCTCCACGGACACGACCTCTTCGTTCTTGATCTCGGTCTTCACCGATGATGTATCGAGCCATCCGATGACCTTATCCGGCAACCGGACCGACCTGTTGTACCGCTGGCTCATCTCCACCGCCGTATCCACCGCCTCGTGGGATATGGTAACGTTATACAGGCGTTCCAGCCTCGGGACGACTCCCTCGACAATGGTCCGTGCCTCGGGCAGGGATGGCTCCTTGACATGCACGAGCCTGAATCTTCGTGCGAGTGCCTCGTCCTCCGCTATGAACTCCTTGTACTCAGTGTACGTTGTCGCCCCGATCATCTGTACCTCGCCCCGGGCAAGGCTCGACTTAAATATGTTGGCGGCATCGCTCGGAACACCCATTGCCGAGCCTGCTCCGACAAGACTGTGCGCCTCGTCCACGAAGAGGATGATGTTCTGGCGCTCCTTCAATTCCTTGATGATGCGCTCGATCCTGTCCTCGAACATGCCCCTGAACATGGTTCCCGCAACGACCGTGTTCATCTGCAGGTTGACAATCTGCTTGTCCTGCAGTCTGACGGGTACCCGCTCGGGTTCGAGCTCAACCAGGCGGGCGAGACCTTCAACGAGAGCTGTTTTGCCCACCCCCGCTTCTCCGACCAGCATCACGGAGTTGCTGCGCTCCTTATGGGAGAGTACCTCCATGATCTGTGCCAGTTCCTTTTCCCTGCCGATCAGCGGCGGGAGCTTATCCATGCGCGCGAGCTTGTTGAGGTTCGTTCCGAACTGCTTGAGATAGGGCGGGAGCTCGTATTTCTTTTTCAGCTCTTTTTCTTTTTCCTCACGCTTTTTGATCTGCCGGTCGATCTCGATGATCACGGTCCTCGGATCATACCCGAAGCCCCGGAAAAGCTGGACCGGGTAGCAGTGACCTTCCTCAAACATGGCCTGCAGGATATCCACCGGCATGACCACCTGTTTCCCCTCGCGCCGGATGTTTTCCCATGCTATCTGCAGCACCGCCGTTGCGTCGGGTAAAAACTTGACGCCCCGGGTAACGAAGTACTTGGAATTATTGAGGTGTTCCTTCAACAGATCTTCGACGAGTTTTCTCTCGACACCGAGCGCATTGGTAAAATCGTTGTAAAATTCTTTCTCGATCGTGATAAATGCAAGAAAGATGTGTTCGACTCCAACATAAAACTGCTGACGTTTCTTGGATTCGTCAATCGCGAGATTCAGCATGGACTGCGTCCGTTCAGACAGCCGGTCTTTATAGTTGGTCAGATCAAACATCCGTCGCCTCGTTAACTTCTTTTATACATCATTTCCTCGAGCTTGGCAATCCGCTCCTCTGTCGGCGGATGGGTGCTGAACAGAGACGTGATACCTTTGCCGAGGAAAGGCTCCATGATGAACATGTGTGCCGTCGACGGGTTGGCCGTCATCGGCATGCGCTGATTGCCGTACTCAAGTTTTTTCAGAGCCGATATCAGGCTGTTCGGATTCCCGGTCAGCTTTGCACTGCCCTCGTCCGCGTAAAACTCCCGGGAGCGCGATATGGCGAGCTGGACGATGCTTGCGGCTATCGGTGCGAGTATCGCAAATAACAGCATAACGAATATATTGTTGTTTTTGTTTCTTCCGCCGAACCCGCCGAACATGCCGGCAAACATCGCCATCTGCGCAAGCATGACAATGGCGCCTGCAATGGTTGCGGCGATACTGCTGATCAGGATGTCCCGGTGTGTCACATGGGAAAGCTCGTGCCCGAGCACACCCTCGATCTCTTCATCGTTCATCATGTCCAGCAGCCCCTCGGTAACGGCGACCGCTGCATGCTCCGGATTGCGGCCGGTTGCAAACGCATTCGGTGTCTGGGTTGGCAGCAGGTATACCTTCGGCATGGGTATGTTTGCCTGCGTGGTCAGTTTACGGACGATGCTGAACAGACGCGGGGCATCGGACTCGGTCAGCTCCTTTGCTTTGTACATCGACAGCACAATCTTATCGGAAAACCAGTAGCTGAAGAAATTCATGGCCACCGCAAAAGCAAATGCAATGAGCATACCATTCTGTCCGCCCAGTGCGCCGCCTATCACCACCAGCAACCCGGTCAGTGCACCGAGCAGTAAAACCGTTTTCAACTGATTCATCTCTCTTCTCTCCTGTTCATTTTGGTATCTTATGAAAATGGTAAAGCCGCCCGGAGCATAAGTCAATAGCGCTCCGTTTGAAAGCCGTGAAGAACGAGGGATTCCCGCGTGCGGCACCGGTCAAAGAAGTGCTGCTGGACGCAGCAGCACCTCCCCGGAGCCGTTACGGATAGGAAGCAAGGGCTATCTGCCAGTTCGTACCGTTGAAATATGAGAAGTACAGGAACAGTTTGCCAAGGAGAAACGCAGGCGCCTGCGACCCGCTCATGTACCCCAGTCTCGGATTTGAGCCCGACTTTACCCAGTTGATGCCG
>JAJYYW010000122.1 GCA_021800575.1 bacterium | reverse complement strand
ATTGATCTTCTCTGCGGACGGATACACCGGCAGGTCTTCGGAGTCATGAATGCTGGTATCCAGGAACCGCTGTACATCAAACCCTCTCTGGACACGGAGGCTTGCATACGTTGTGGAACTTCCGTTTGAGAACCCCAGAACAGGTTCTATCAACGCCATGAGCGAACCGGGGGCCATAAGAGCATTCCGGTCAATGCCGCTGTTTACATGAACTGAAAGTCCGCCGTTCTTGTCCCGGTAAAACGGCAAAAACCGATAGGTGCGGACATTTGAAAGGAGCGCCCCCTGATCGCGCTGTTTGCCGATTACCAAAGTCATATCCTGGCCATTCACCTTCACCTTGAGCGTCTCATGCGGCATGCTGTTCAGGACATCCCCGGCGGAAAACAGGTCATATACCGTGCTTTTGCTGTTTGAGCCAAAGAGCAGACTCGCGAGCACGAAAATCGCCAGCATAAAAAGCAGATGTGTTCTGTGATTCCTGTCCATGTCAATTGCCCAGGATCGACGGGTTCTCCAGATCGATAGTGGTATTCCCGCCGCCATCACCGCTGTTATCGCTGCTGCTGTTTTGAAAACCTTTTGCCACGGCTATGGCCCACAGCCCGTACTTGAGCGCCTTACCGGTAACACTGCTTTCTCGCCATGTATCCAACACCACGAAGTGGCGGGCACCGGTACTGATGTGCTGTTTCAATAACGGATAGTATCCGCCACCGACCCTGATGGCAGTCCCATGGATGCCGGCGACCTGTCCAAGGATACTTCCGAACTCACCCAGTGACGTCCCTGCGAACCCAATCCGTGGTTCCGGATGTGTTATCTCGATGTTGGCGCTGGTATCGAAAAATAAGGATTTGATGGTGTCCGGCGATGGATCATGGCCGCCATTTCTTCCTGCCTGCCACGCACTATATCGTACCGCCATCATGGAACGCTGTTTGAAAACGAGCATGTGCGCAAAAAAGAGTACGCTGCTCAGCATGAGGAGGAGCACGGGAAACACGATGAGGCATTCAGTGATGGACTGCCCTGCCGAATTTCGGCCCTTCCTTGCCGGATCCATATTCATGATTCTTTTGCCTCCGTGCTTCATATCCGTATTTAGTGCACTATAAGTTTTTCATCCATCCACTTGATGATACTGTTGGATGATTTCAGTCCTGCCTGCTGCGCGATTGCTTTCAGCGCAGTAAATTTTGTCAGATGTGCAGTCCAATCCATTTCCAGCAGGATATCTCCCGGCTTTGTGCTTGGACTCCGGGGCCGCGCCTGGGAAAGTGCGGCAAATCCCCACGGGTTCTTGTTTTCCGGCAGTAAATCTTTATTCCGGATAAATACCGGCTGTCGTTTCCTGCCGAGGTCGGTCGTTGCAACAGCGATGAATAAAAATTCTTCTGCCCGCTGGTGCAGTTTCATGGGATACGGCAGCTTCGACGGCGCGCTTGTCTTTGTCGTCGTTTTCACCGACAGATCGAGCCTGCAAAAGACTTGTTTTCTTAACGGGACCGAGAGGACGCTTCCGGCATTTCCCGCCGGGCTGTTTTTACATCGCTGGACAACGCAGCTGACAAAGTACGACGACATGGTTTCCGGCGGGGCATCTTCCTTGGTCCAGATTATTTTGTTGCAGGGGCTCTTTTTCTTCACGGTCGTTGCGCAATTATTGCAGGGGTCCGGATCATGGTAGTCCGTGGTTATATAACACCAGTCTGCATGGCTGCTCTTGGTGCTCTTCACGTCGGATGTCGATGCAGACGGTTCATGCGCTTTCTTGTTTGCATCGGCGGCCTGCGCATAATTGTCATAGCTATGACTATCGTTAAATACGGTCGCTATAGCGCCGCTTGACGATATGGATCCGGGGTCTATCGCTTTGCCGAGCAATCCCAGGGCCTGCGACAGGAGCGGGAATATCTTGTCGATTGTTTTGCTGATCTCCTCCATGATCGCATCGATGAGGTCCTTGAAACTGCCTTTCTCGACGTTCAGGGAGATTGCCTGCTGTTCGAGCGGCGGGGGTATCTTCTCGGATGGCTGATACGGATAGGGAATAGCAACCGGGCTGTTTTCGTTTGCTCCGGCTGCAAGCTCGATCGCTGCGGGTACTGCATACGGAAAAATTTTTGCTATCTTTTCCTCGAGCCTGGACATCTCCACGGCTGTCTTCCACAGACGCTTAATTGCCTTGTTTGCATAATTTAAAACCAGGGGCAATGCAGAAGCACATGCCTCGCCGAGGCCCGCCCACCACAGCGTTGCAGAGCACACGCCCAATATTGCTATAGCAGCGACAATGATGATGATCAGCTCGACGGCGAGCACGATCCCCTGGTTCAATCCAGCTATGAGATTCAGCCCGCGCGCCTCCCACACCGCACCTGCAATTGATGCGCTGTCCGCCGTATTCTGCAGATCCATTTTGTAGGAAAGTTCCCTGCCGACATTGGCAACCGATGCAATGAATACAATCAAGGTAACCAGGGTAATGACGACAAACACCAGGGCCTGCCCTTGCTCGTTCTTATTCCCACAGCGCAGCGTCTTTATGCTCATGGGCACTCCTGGCGGACGATCCTGCTGATGCCGGTTTTATCTTTGTCCGTATGGTACTGCGGTTTGCCGTTTTTATAGGTACCGGACCGGTAGACCTCATCGCCGGTATAGCTGTGCTTGATGCCGCGGTTGTCCACATAACTATACGTACACTGCGACGGGCCCGAGGGCGGCTGCTGGTTCAGATCCTCTGCCGTCAGCGTTGCTTCGGCGGATAACGGGTAAAAATAATCGGAACCGATTATGGAAGCGATGGTCTGTATCCATCCGCTGTCCGAGCCGGTATAGTTCGACAGCATGGTTAAGACCCCCGATCCTCTGGTGCCGATGATCCGGTTGACCAGCGGGATGGTGAGCAGGGTGAGGTAATCGACGTGCACGGTGATATCATCGCCGGACTGCGCAGGGTTGGCCACCAGCTTCGCGTCGGTAAACTGCTTCGCGTACGCATACCGCAGCAGGAGTGTTCCTGCATCACCGAACAGACCGGCAATCGTATCGAAGGTACCTGATGCGACGGACAATCCGCCCATGCTGTCGACCCGCGGGGATATGGGTGTCATGGACAGCTTCGCCGCCTCGGCGATGTCATCGGGGTTGTCCGGCTGGACAATGGCCGTGCGTGCGGCATTGAACGCAGCGTACTCGACAAAAAGTTTTGTCTGTGCAAGCAGGGATATCTGCACGATGGCGAGCACGGTTATCAGGACAAGCGGGAATGCGATAATGAACTCGACCATTGATTGTCCGGCTTCAGGGGCGTCGTGCTGCGCACACCCTGTCCTGTTCATGGCCCTTTTCTTCTTATTGTGAATGCCCATCCGGTACGCCGCGTGCCCGATTCTACTTCTGCTCGCTCTGCGTCGTCACATTCTCGATCTGCTTGCTCGCGGTGTCCACCCCCTTGATGAGTCTGTCCCTGAACACGCTGAACGCCGCTATGAGCGCTATTGCCACCAGCAGTACGATCAGGATGTATTCTGTCATGCCCTGCCCTTTCTGGCCGGCCTTCCGCTTCGCCGGTACACGCTTGAAATAAACCATGGTTCCTCCTTTACGACGATTTATGTTCGTTTAAATACGCGCGGCAGCCCGTTGTCAAGCCATTTATTACGAACAGTATTTTTATTGCTACGGTGTGCTGCTGGACGGTGCTGTAATGATTTTTCCTATTGATTCCTTTTGTGGTTTTGTCTATATGTCATAGAGACGGACAAAAAAGGAGGTCTGACCATGATAAACCTGCTCAAGCATTATACCCTTGTTCTTGCAGTGATCCCGCTGGTTGTCTGCACCCTGCTTGTGTCGAATGCACACGCGCGTTACCAGCACTACCCGGCCTATTCCGCATATTCATATCAATTCCAACGAACCGGATTGTACCTGGGTGGATCGCTCGGCTTTGACACGCCCGAAGGCCCTGATCAGCAGGGCATGTACACCGGCGTCGGCTGGTCTTTTTCGGTCGGTTACGAGTTTATACCGCAACTCGCGCTGGAGCTCGGCTACCACCAATCCGTGGGAGACTTTTCCACCTATGCGGCAAACGGCACATGGACGTTCTTCCAGATTCCCTACCTTCATCTGAAACCCATGATCCCCCTGCCGAACAGCAACCTCTACTTCATTATCGGTCTCGGCTACGACGGTGCACAGAGCACGACGAACGATCTTCAGTACAACATCACGACGTCTTCCTACGGACCGGGTGTTGATCTCGGCTTCGGCTATGAATGGTACGTAACACCGAATTTCACCCTGGGTGGCGAGACCATCTATCACTACTACAGCAATAACACGTTTACCGTAAGCGGCGGAGGTGCAAGCGGAACCGTAACGTCCCCGTACGAAGTCAATATGAGCTATACCTCATGGAATTTTACCCTGCTGTACCACTTCTGACGCGCTGTTGTATGTTCTGATTAAAACGACAGGGCACGCCGAAGCGTGCCCTGTTTTTATTGAATACTGCTGAAAACCAGCTGACAATCCGCAATGGCCTGCTGCAGCGAATCTTAGTCTGCCTGCTCCGCAGTCATTACTGACCTATCTCCCTCCCGGGCCTCCCTTGCTTTCCGGGCGTTTGCGTCCGCGCTCCTGCCCCTGCTGGGGCCGCTGGTATCGCTGCTGGGGCTGACGGGGCTGGGGCCGCTGATACCGCTGTCCACGGGGCTGGCCCTGCACCGGACGCTGATACCGCCGGCCCTGGGGCTGTTGCGGGTGTTCCCGGATCCACTGCCGGTGCTGTATAACCTCGGGCCTTCGCTGGTACTGCTGCTGCCGCTGGTACCTCATCTCCTGGCGCTGCCGTACCGGCAGGGGGCGATAATCACGTACACCCCAGGTCCTCTGCCGTTCCCAGTACCTGTCCCGTTGCCAGCCTCTCCAGTTCCGCTGGAGCTCCCGGTCAGGAATGTTCTGATAGACCCACGGGTGTCCCCGCCAGTCACGGTCCCTGTAGTATTCTCTCCAGCGGGGATCGACGTCGTAATAAAAATACGGTACGCGGTTATAATAAACCCATCCGCGGTCATAAAAGCGGGACCTGTACCAGCCGCCCTGCCACGGGCGCCACCACCATCCGTTCCAGAAAAACAGATCCGCCCCGACATTCGGGACAACGTACACGCCATTGGTATCGGGCAGGACCACGACTGCCGGCGGTGCCCCGAATACGAGGGGCGGCGGCAGGGAGATACCGATGCTGACATTGATACCTGCCATGGCGGGAGCAGAGAGCACCAGGGTGGATGCAAGAAGCAGTAGCCCTAATAATACTTTTTTCATAT
>JAJYYW010000121.1 GCA_021800575.1 bacterium | reverse complement strand
TCCATATCGGTATGCCATAATTCTCCCTCTTGGTTTTTACTCAATATACCACAATCTGATCATCGCTTGATAGCACTATATTTATGCTTTTTATACGAACTTACATAATTGTGACACAGCCTCATCAAGGGGAGGAGCGGTAAAGGAAAAATTTTCAGATGAATCCTATCCTGCGTTTCGGTTTCTCAGGCGTAGAGACGAGCTGACGGATCGCCTCCATTATGGATTGGATCGACTCATCGTGTCTGTCGATACGCATTTCAAGGAGTTTGAGTTTTTGTATAAGCTCTTTATGGGTACTTACAATCTCCCGCATGCGGACGAAGGTTTTCACAATGATTAAGCTCATGCGTACTGCCTGAGCGCTGTTGAGTACCGAAGCCAGCATCGCGACCCCATGCTCGGTAAACGCATACGGTAAAGAAGTTGAATGTTTTAAAAGGGCCAACCGGTGCCAATTTGTCACCAGTTCATTTTTTTCCCACGTTGTCAGCTGAAACATAAATTCTTCCGGGAATCTGCCTCTGTTTCTTTTAACCTGCCTATTAAGGTATTTTGTTTCTACGTTATATAACTCTGCCAGGTCCCTATCCAGCATAACCTTCTGTCCGCGGATCAGCAGGATCTTTTGCTCAATCGCGTCGATCGGCAACAGTGTATTTGTTTTCATGCTACCTCCAAAAAAAAGCGTCTGATACTTCCATATCTATAAAGTTCGTATTTAGTCAATCACGTCTTTACACTATGTTTTTTATGGTTGATAACCCCCTTCCGTCCCCTTGTCAGTGGGAGAGCGCAGACGACCTCACACGACCCGTGCCCCGCACGGGTGCCCCCATCTCCTCAAGGGGCTGCCCTCTATTCTCCTTCTTTCTCCTTTATGTAACCATTGCGTCTCATCAATCATTGAACTATTATAGTCGCAGTACGATGAAACACATTACCGATTTCAGGGAACGGACGTGATTGATAGCCAAACTCATTTTAGGGGAACCAAGGGGTCAGCCCTTGAAATGTGAAATTGGTTGACGGGCAGGGGCTAGAATGGGGCATGACTTGACATTGAAGGGGGCAGAGGGGTCAGCCCTTGACATAGGATATTGGTTACACACCCCTGCGCCCCTCTTGATAGAGGGGATGAGACGGAGACAGCATGTTTCACAGCATGTTTCTGTTGCTTGTTTTTATTCATTAAATGAATTATAGTTTTATTAAATGATACTCTTATGCTTAAGAGGTAACCTATGAAAGAATATAATTACACTGTTATTCTGGAAAAAGAAGAAGACGGAGGGTATCATGCCTTTTGTCCGTCACTCCCCGGATGCCACACCCAGGGTGACACCTATGACGAGACCATGGACAACATAAAAGATGCGGTTAAGCTTTATATAGAAAGTCTTAAAGCCCACAAAAAACCCTGTTAGGGATAATAAAAGACATGGGTTTGGAAACCGAAGAGTTTAAAAAAATAGTACGCTAGAATGTAACGTCCTCTGCCCCGCCAGTGGCGGGGTGACGCATAGGGAAGATACCTATGACCTCTCCATCTTGAGGTGCCATAATTGAACCTCAAGATGCCGGCTGCCAATCGGATTCTCTGTTATACATCTTCGAGACGGACACCCTTACCTGCTCTCAAATCTTTTCTTGCTTTCGCTATCATTTGAAGGAATCGTGGTTCGTTTTCCAGGCGATACTCTAACCAATCCTCTTCCGTTTTAAACCCGATCAATACGCCGGACGGTTTCCCGTGCTTTGTGATTATCACTTCCTCTTTTTCTGCAACGTGCAGATACATTGAAAGGCTGTCTTTTACTTTTGCTAAAGATACTTTTTTCATTTTATTACCCCCTGTTCTTGCTGTTTTAACCATTCAAGAGCTTCTTGTTTTGAAAATATTGCGAGTATTTCGACTGTGCTCCCGAATACATCATAAAACACTCTCCACTTACCTACCCGGAGCCTATACTGCGGATGAGATATACCGCGTAACTTCTTTATCATGCTCTTGCTTTCTTTCATGGGTTCGTACCTTAAATGAACTTCAGTGAACTCTTTTACTGCTGCTTTGTCATACGCACTCATTTGTTTTAAGCTGTCAACGGCTCCCGGCGCTAAAATTATAGCATATCTCATTATGGCCATAATATAGCTATATCACCGTAGACTGTCAAGATTCTTCTGAAAGCGCAGGGCTGGTTAAATCTTTTTTGGATGCATTAAGCAGGAATCGGGTCTGCCTGTGACATTGGTAACTCCCCCGGCCCCTCTTGGTAGAGGGGGTGAAGAACAAATACCCCGTCTGCTTCGCATCCACCACTTTTGCAAAAGGGGAATTTACCCCTCCCTTATATACCGGATATTTTGTTTCTTTGACGACAGATCCGTGGTTGTGCTGACCCATGGGTTCATGAAAAAAAGCCAAAAAACACCGCGGTCTGAGATAGAAAAGGCATAAGTATACAGGCGGGATTTTTTGGAAAGGAGAATAAAAATAAGCGACTTAAAAAGATACATCCATGAAAGAAAGATAACGCAACAGACGGGGTCAGGTCTTTAATCTTGACAATTCATCTGGTGCCGGCATGGATCACATTCCTCGCCCGTTTGACGGGGAAGACCGAGGGGATAAAGCGTTGAGTAAATTTCCCGGCGGACCACCCTCCCTGTATCCCTCCCGTCAAGGGCTGGACATGCTTAAGATATACGTGATTAAATTCCTCCGTGTCGTTTCTCCCGACCAGGGAGGGGGCTCCTCTAGTCATACCGATTCTCTGATGCCTCTTTTTTTGATGCCGGTATCACTCCGGGGATGGGTGGGTGCGGTATCTCCTGCGTCCGCCGGACCTGTCCCCGGCACAGCACGGCTTTGTTTGACAGACCTATGCCCATACCATACAATCTTGGCTACGCGTGGACCTATGTCGTGGATACTGTTTGCCCTAATAGCGAATGTATTGTTTGCGGTTTCCAACCTCTTTGATAAATTCCTTATCGAGAAACGGGTCAGGGACCCGCTCGCGCTGACCATCCTCGGCGGGTGGATCGACCTCCTTGCCGCCGTCACCATCGTCCTCATCCACGGGCTCTTTCTCAACGGCACCTGGCAGATAGCCGTCCTGGTGCTTGCCGGGATCTTTGTCGAGATGGCGCTCATCCCCTACTTCAAGGCACTCTCCCTCGAGGACGCCTCGCGCATCTCGCCGCTGTTCCAGTCCATGCCCGTGTTTGTTCTCCTGTTGTCTTCTGTCTTTCTCAAGGAGGAACTGACGCACCGGCAGTTGCTGGGCTATCTGCTGATCCTGTCCGGGGGCTTTATCGTCTCGCTGGAAAAGACGGACGCCGGAATCCTGAAGATACGGACGGCCTTCTGGTGGGTCCTCCTCGCGAGCATCTTATGGGCGCTGCCGGCCGTGATGTTCAAGTTCGTGATCGTCAGCCAGAACTTCTGGGACGCACTCGCGTGGGAGTTTATCGGCGTTTCCATCGGCGCCACCATCCTGTTTTTTCTGTACAGTTCCCGCGTGCTTGCACAGGTACGGGACATACGGGCGGGAACCTGGGCAATCCTGAACATCAACGAGCTGATCTATATCGTCGGCCGGATGAGCAATTTTTATGCGATCATGCTGGGGGTCGTCTCGCTGGTTGCTGTCCTTGGAGGGACCATCCCCCTGTTTGTGTTTCTCTTCGGCCTCATGCTGTCGATCTGGTTTCCTGAGATTATAAAAGAAGACATTACCAGGGCATCCGTCGTCGCCAAAATAGCGGCAATCGCGCTCGTTTCATGCGGCCTGTGGTTTATACATCCGTAGTGTGCCCGATGCGTGCGGTGAGCGTCTCCGTGATGTCCCTTATTCCCCTTTGAACGTTGGTTTGCGTTTTTCCATGAAGGCCATGAAGGCCTCCCGGGTGTCCTCGGATGACAGCAGGAGCATGTTCTTGTGTATGGCCAGTGCCATGCCGTCGTTCAGCGGTAAAAACCGGCTGTGGTTGAGGACCTCTTTCGTGCTCTGGACCGCAAGGGGGGCGCTCTCCAGGATCTCTGCGGCGAGCCTGCGGGCGCCGTCCAGCAGTGCCGCCTGGTCCGCATACACCTCGAGCACGAGTCCCATCTTTGCCGCCTCTGCTGCGGTGAAGTAGCGGCCCGTATAGGCCATCTGCCGCGTGTACATCTGGCCGACGATGAAGGGCAGGCGCTGGAGAACGCCCATGTCCGCCACCAGGCCGATCCGCACCTCCCGCAGTGAAAATTCCGCGTCCTGGGTACAGAGGCGGAAATCACAGGCAGCTATGATGTCCAGCCCTGCGCCGATACACTTGCCGTGGACCGCGGCGATAACGGGCTTCCTGCATGCCTCGATGGCATGCCCGCACTCGAACAGGTTTTTATCCTGCAGGGGAATATCGATGAGCCGTTTGGTCCCGTTGACGCCCCTGCCGGCGGCATCCAGCATGTCCAGGCCTGCCATGAATATCCGGGCATTGCTCCTGAGGATAACGACCCGCACCTGCTCGTCTGCATCGAGTGCGTGGAAGACGTCGGTGATCTCGGTTGCAAACGCGTAGCTCAGCGCATTCAGGGTCTCGACCCTGTTGAGCGCCACCGTTGCTACATGATGCTCCTGCGTTACCTCAATATAGTTGTATGCCATGCGATCCTCCTTTCCAGGCACCGACGCCGGATGGAGCCCGGTGCGCTGTAGAGTTTATTCGTTCAGGCGCAGCAGTCAACTGCTTTTTCTGATCCTCCGCTGCACGGCGCTTCGCCCGCCGGGGCTTCGTCGAAATACCATTCACCCCCGCACAGACGTGATGAGAGATGCTGTCCCGTTTGACGACGGCAGGACCGGCCGCCCGCCGGACGGCGGGCTGCCGGTCCGCCGCGATTACAGATGTGATATCATGTGCAGGTACGGCACCACCTTGGTTAAACCTATGATGCTCTTGTACTGATAGGTACCGATGCCTTTGACGAATCCATGGAACTGAAAGGCGTTTGCCGGGATGGATCCCTGGCCTGCATCGATATAAAAAACGCTGTTGCCGAGGGTAACAAGACCTTTTGTACTGCCGGAGAACTGCATAATGGTGGCAACCAGGTAAAAACATTTGTCCTTGGTGTCGTACGGGTGCATGTGCATCAGATCCGCCATGGATGCAATACCGCCGGGACACATGGCCTGTGCCGATCCTGGCGTAAAGCCCGCTTGCTGCCAGGTCGCTGCGACGTAGGGGCTGACCCCTGCCTGCTGCCATGCAGCCGCCGTTTCTGCGGTAAATCCCTCTTCCTGCCACGCCGCAGGATTTTCGGCTCCCTGCTCTCCGGTGTGATGCACCATG
>JAJYYW010000120.1 GCA_021800575.1 bacterium | reverse complement strand
AGGGTACAGACGATCGTGGAGCCGGCTTTAAAATAATTACGTGCGTTCATCTTGATAACCCCTGCAATGGACGCCGCTGACGCGGGTTCGCAGAATACGCCTTCCATGCTCGCCACGAGCCGGTACGCCTCGAGGATCTCCTTGTCCGAAACCATATCGATGATACCGCCGGACTCGTCCCGTGCCTGCTCTGCTTTTTTCCAGCTCGCCGGATTGCCGATCCTGATCGCGGTCGCTATGGTTTCCGGGTTCTTGATAGGGAAGCCCCGCACGATCGGCGCTGCTCCCTCTGCCTGGAAGCCGGTCATGATCGGAAGCTTGTCGATAAAGCCGTTGCTCCGGTACTCCTTGTATCCCATCCAGTATGCCGTTATGTTACCCGCGTTGCCCACGGGCAGGGCATGGTAGTCCGGCGCCGTGGCGAGCTGGTCACATACCTCGAATGCCGCTGTCTTCTGTCCTTCCAGCCGGAACGGGTTCAACGAATTGACCAGCGTGACGGGATATTTCTGCGAGATCTCCCGGACGATCTTGAGGGCGTCGTCGAAGTTACCCCGCACCTGTATCACGGTTGCTCCGTGCACAATGGCCTGGGAGAGCTTGCCGAGCGCGATCTTTCCTTCGGGTATGATCACGTATGCCTTGATGCCCGCGGATGCTGCATACGCGGCTGCAGATGCAGAGGTGTTTCCGGTGGAAGCGCATATCACTGCCTTGGAATTCTGTTTCTTTGCCATGGACACGGCGAGGGTCATGCCCCGGTCTTTGAACGATCCCGTTGGATTCAGGCCCTCATACTTCAGGTAGATGTGCAGGGAAGGGTTGATCAGGGAGCTGAGGTTTCGTGCCGGAATCAAGGGGGTGTTCCCCTCGTGGATGGTCACGATATGCTCGTCTTCCACCTCCGGGAGAAACTGCCGGTATTTTCTGATAACGCCTCTGTACGCTGTCATGGTTATATAACCTCGTCTTCTATTCTGATAAATTTTGTTTTCTCTTTGACCACCCGGAGACGGTCGATAATGTCCAGTGCCCGGATCAGGTTTGCTTCTGCGGCCGCATGAGTCATAATCACGATCGGCACGACGCTTTCGGCACTGGTGCCTTTCTGTATGACGGACTCTATACTGATGTTCTGCATGCCCAAAACCTTTGCTATAGTTGCAAGGACCCCCGGTTTGTCAAGTACGGTAAACCGCAGGTAATACCGTGTCCGGATGGTGCCGATATCTATTATCTTCAGGTCATGCTTGTCTGTAAAGACATTTTGTTTGAAACGTGCATCGCCGGTCTGTCCGAACTTTTTGGAAATATCCACGATGTCGCTGACAACCGCGCTTGCGGTCGGCATCATGCCTGCACCCCTGCCCACGAACAACTGGGAGCCGATGGAATCCCCGATGATATGGATGCCGTTGTACACATCGTTGATCTTGGATATGATCGTCCCCTTTGCCACCATTGCAGGATGCACACGGGCACTGACTGCGTTCCCGTCACCCTTTGCAATGGCGAGCTGCTTGATGACATACCCCAGCTCGTCCGCAAACCCGATGTCGGTCTGCGTGATATGGCGGATGCCCTCCACGTACAGGTCCTTCATGGATACACTGCCGCCGTAGGCAAGCACGAGGAGGATGGTCAGCTTGTGTGCCGCATCCAGGCCGTCGACGTCGAGCGACGGGTCTGCCTCAGCGTACCCGCGCTTCTGTGCCTCATCGAGCACGTCCTGGAACTCGCCGCCCTCAGCCGTCATCTTCGAGAGTATATAGTTGGAGGTCCCGTTGATGATCGCCGATATGGAGAGGAAGCGGTTTGCGACCAGGCTGTTGTTCAGTGCATTGATGATGGGAATGCCGCCGCCGACAGAGGCCTCGAACCCGATGTGAACGCCGTTTTTTGCCGCTGTCCTGAAGAGTTCGGCGCCGTGCGCTGCAATGAGCGCCTTGTTCGCGGTGACCACGCTCTTGCCCCGCTTGAGTGCCCTGAGGATAAACTCTTTCGCCGGGTGGATGCCGCCCATCAGCTCGACAAAAATGTCGATGGCATCGTCGTCGAGGATTGCATTGATGTCCTTTGTCAGGACAGACGGTGAAAGCCGGACGCCCCGGTCGCGCTTGATGTCGAGGTCGGCTATCCGGACGAGCTCGAGGTCTATGCCCGTGCGCTGTTTGAGAAGTCCCCGTTTTTCCTGCAGGGTTTTGACCAGCCCGGTGCCGATGGTGCCGAAGCCTGCGAGACCTATCTTGATCGTTGTGTTTTTCATCGGTGCAGTACCTTCTTGATGCCCCGGATTGCCTGCTGGGTACGTTCCTCATTTTCGATGAGCGAAAACCGCAGGTAGCCTTCGCCGTAATCGCCGAACCCTATACCCGGAGATACTGCCACCTTGCCCTCGCTCAGGAGCAGTTTGGTGAATTCGAGGGACCCGAGCTTTTTGAACTGTTCGGGAATGCCTGCCCAGACGAACATCGTCGCCTTTGGTTTCTCGATATGCCAACCGATCCTGTCGAGCCCGTCGATGAGTGCGTCCCTTCTCTTTTTGTACACGTTGGCGATCTCCAGCACGGGCTCTGAAGGGCCGTTCAGTGCCGATATCGCGGCTATCTGGATGGGCTGAAACATGCCGTAGTCAAGGTAGCTCTTGATCCGCGAGAGCGCGTAGATCATCTTCTGGTTGCCCACCGCAAACCCGACACGCCAGCCGGGCATGTTGTAGCTCTTGGACAGGGTGAAAAATTCCACGGCAATGTCCTTGGCGCCCGGTATCTCGAGGATGCTCGGCGCCGTGTACCCGTCGAACACAAGGTCCGCATACGCGAGGTCGTGAATCACGTACAGCTTGTTTTCCCGGGCGAAGTTGATGACCTTGGCGAAAAAGTCGCGGTCAACGACCGCGGTGGTCGGGTTGTGGGGAAACGACAGGATGAGGAGCTTGGGCTTGGGCCAGTTGTTCTTGATAGCTTTTTCCATCTCTTCGAAAAACGTCGCGTCCGTGGACAGCGGGATCGCACGCACATCGCCGCCCGCGATAATGACGGAGTAGGGGTGGATGGGGTACGCCGGGCCCGGGACGATGGCAACGTCCCCTTTGTCGATCATCGCGAGCACGAGATGTGCGATGCCCTCTTTTGCCCCGAGGGTCACGATCGATTCCGTCTCAGGGTCAACGTACACGTCGTACCTTCGTTTGTACCAGTCGGATATGGCGACCCTGAGCTTGTAGATACCCCGCGAAACAGAATAGCGGTGGTTTCTCCCGTTCTGCGCAGCCTCGACCAGCTTGTCCACAATGTGGTGCGGCGTCGGCTGATCGGGATTGCCCATCCCGAGGTCGATGATATCCTCGCCTTCCCTTCGTGCCTTCATCTTCAGCTCGTTCACGATATTGAACACGTAGTAGGGCAGGCGGGTGATTCTCGGAAAGTCACTAAAATCCATGTCCATTGCATTCCTCCGTACTTCTTTTAATCAGAAATATATTTGGAATACAATATTTTTGTGCAATCGCCAGCGGTTCATTCGGATTGTTCTCACGGCCGTTCGGTGTGTGAATTCTGCATGGATATTGACTTGACAGAACAAAAGATTTTGTTCACAATACAGGCAGGAGGAACCGTCATGAAAAAAATATTTTACCTCGTGTCCGGAATTTTGTCGTTCGCACTTCTTTTCGGCTCGTGTGCACCATCTGCACCGCGCAGCAATGGCCCGGTCTCGTTTACGTCACCTGCCGGTGTAACTGCCCCTGATGCTCTCGCCATCGATGCATCCGGAAACGTCTGGGTGCTCGGGCAGGCCGGAAGCCTTGCACAGATAAGTCCGCGGGGCGCGATTCTGGCAACCTACACGCTGCCGCAGGGCAGCGGAGGACTGACCAGCTATGCAGGCATTGCAATTGCAGCCTCGGGCAATATATGGGCAGTGAATTACGCAGGCGGGTTTGTCGCACAGTTGGTCCCCTCGACCGGTGTTATCACCCCGTACACAACCGGGTATTCTCCGTACGGTGTTGCGATCGATCTATCAGGCAACATCTGGGTCGGGGACACTGGATCCGGCTCGACCCCCTATAGTTCATTGACCGAGTATGTCGGATCAACACCTTACCCGTCCTCTTACGGATCTTCCCCGGTGAGTTCAAACTGTGTAGAATCCGTAGCAATTGACGGCCAGGGGTTTGTGTGGCTGTCTGGCTGCGGCTCAGTGTACCTCGTTAAGGCATCTACCGGGGCAGCAACCGGTTCCTACGCATTTCCCTCAGGCGGTCCGGGCAACATTGCGATCGATCAGAACGAAAATGCATGGGCAGTTGACCTCGGTTCCCTGTATGAGATGACCCCTCCGAATAACCCCGTTGTGGTGTATTCGGACGCCAATGCACGGTTCCAGGGCATTGCAATAGACCAGGCCAATGATATCTGGCTGACGGATTCTGCCAATGCAGAACTTGTTGAGATAAGCCCGTCAGGCACATTGCTTGCGGCGCTTCCCGTGGGGAACAATCCCGGGGGTGTAGCGATAGACGTGTACGGTGATGTCTGGGTAGCAAATACCAACGACAACACGGTCACGGAGTGGATGGGCGTTGCGGCAGGTCCGCAGTTTTTCCCGTACACGGGTCCTCAGTTCCCGGACGGCCAGCCCTGAGCATATATAATCACATTCCCTTAGTTTTCTGTCATTCCCGCGGAAGCGGGAATCCAGTTTTGCAGGTCCGCCGTCCGCCCCTGGCGGAGTTTCCGCATCACCTGTGGAATGGTTCCTCTGGCGAAGCGTAACCCTGCGATTCACCAGGAAAATGCAATAAGAAAGTTTACTTATTCGCTCAATCCCGCGATCCATCTGATATCTCTGCGTTTTCATAAGAACCGAGTTTTCAGTCCTCTGTAAGTTTATATGCCATTACCCGGTATGATTTCCTCATCGGATATTCGAAGAATACTTTTATTTGACGCGGGATTATCGCTCATTGCATAAACTTCCTTATTTTTCAAAAGCATTTTTCGGATTTATCATGTCGGGGCATAGTGCACTATGCCCCTGCAAAACAAGAACGATGATTGTGTTTTATTTTTTCTTCGGGATGGTGAAATGGAAGCAGCTGCCCTTGTTCAGGGTGCTCTCGACCCAAACCCTGCCGTTGTGCGCGAGCACGAAGTGCCTGACGATGGACAGACCGAGGCCCGTGCCACCGAGTGCCCTGGAACGCGCCTTGTCCACGGTATAAAACCGCTCGAAGATACGGTCCAGCTCGTTTGACGGGATGCCTGCACCAGAGTCCTGCACCATGATTTCTGTCTCGGTGTCCCTGTCGAGCACCGAAACGGCAACCGATCCCTGTTCATTGTTGTACTTGACGGCATTGTCGATCAGG
>JAJYYW010000119.1 GCA_021800575.1 bacterium | reverse complement strand
GCGCCGCTGCTGGCCGCCGGACAGGGCTGTTGCGGACTTGTAGAGTTTGTCCTTGACTTCGTCCCACAGTGCCGCCATCCTGAGGCTTCTCTCGACGGCATCCGCAATCTCGTTTTTTTTCCTCGTGCCGTTCAAACGCAGTCCCGCTGCGACGTTCTCGAATATGTTCATGGTCGGAAACGGGTTCGGCTTCTGGAATACCATGCCGATCCTGCGTCTGACGAGGACCGGATCCATGGTGCTCGAATAGATGTTCTCGCCGTCCAGCAGTACACTGCCTTTTACCTTTGCAGTATCGACCACTTCGTGGATCCTGTTCAGGCAACGAACAAAGGTAGTCTTCCCGCATCCGGACGGTCCTATAACAGCGGTTACGCTGTTTTCTTCTATCTCAAGGTTGATGTCCTTCAATGCCTGAACGGGGCCGAACCATGCATTGAGGTGCTCTATAACAAGTTTTTTGGTCATACCGGATATCCTATAAAGAATATGTTGTGTTTGTAAACACCTTTGATACGATGTTGACGAGCAGGACGATAAGGATAAGCACAAACGCGGCACCCCAGGCAATGGCATTCCAGTCCGGGTATGGTGATGATGCATAGTTGTAGATCAGCACGGTCATGGTCGAGATCGGCTGATCGAGCCTGAAGCTCATGAAGGAGTTATTGAATGCGGTAAACAGGAGCGGTGCCGTTTCTCCGCCCACCCGGGCCACCGCAAGCATAATACCGGTTACAATGCCCGTGGATGCGGTCCGCAGGACGACAAACAGAATAACCTTCCACTGCGGTATGCCGAGCGCGAGTCCAGCCTCCCGAATGGTGTCCGGCACCATCCGTATCAGTTCTTCGCTGGTCCTCGTGATGATGGGTATCATCATGATGGAGAGGGCGATACCTCCGGCGAGTGCCGAAAAACGGTGCATGGGAACAACGACAAAAACATAAGCCACGATACCGGTTACGATGGACGGTATGCCGTTCATGACATCCGCAAAGTACCGGACCAGCGAGGCAAACCGGTTCTTTCCGAATTCAGCCAGATATATTCCCGACATGACGCCCACGGGGATCGCGATGACGGACGCTATGCCGACCACGATGAAACTGCCCACGATGGCATTGGCGATCCCTCCTCCTGTCTCTCCGGTCGGTTTTGGCAGCTTGATGAAAAAGTCGAGGTTGAGCGAGGAGGCGCCCTTGATGACAATGTATGAAAGTATGAGAAAGAGTAGGGCAACACCCAGCACGGCAGACGCGTAGGCGAGGAACAGCATGGTTCTATTGACGATGCGCCGCCGAAGATAGCTGATCGAACTCATGCCGTGAACCTGCCTTTCCGGATGAGCAGTTTCGCAATCGCATTGAATATCATGGAGATGATGAACAGCAGGAGTGCGAGCTCTATGAGCGATGAGATGTAGATCTTCGATGTCGCCTCGGTAAATTCATTGGCAATAACGCTCGACAGGGTGTACGCGGGAGAGAACAGCGATGCCGATATGGTCGGTGCATTACCGATGACCATGGTGATGGCCATGGTCTCGCCCAGCGCTCTGCCGAATCCCAGCATGATGGCACCGATCATGCCGGGCCGCGCCTGCGGGAAGACGACCTTTGATATGACCTCCCATCTGGTCATGCCGATCGCAAATCCGGCTTCTTTGGAGAGCAGCGGGATGGTATTGAATATGTCCCGTGTTATGGAGGCAATCGTCGGAATGATCATGATCGACAGGATGAGGCCGCCGGCGAGCATACCGACGCCGACCGGAGGCCCCTGGAACAGGGGGATAAAACCGAGATGCGTGCCCAGCAGCGGTTCCACATGGACCTGCAGAAACGGCGTCATGACGAACAGTCCCCATAACCCGTAAATGATACTCGGGACTGCCGCGAGCATCTCGATCATCAGGGAAACATACAGTCTGACCTGTCTGGGGGCGAGTTCGGACAAAAAGATTGCTATACCGATGCTCAGGGGCAGGGCTATGCACAGGGCAATGACCGAGGACACGATGGTGCCGAATATGAACGGCAGCGCACCGAAGACCTTGCTGACCGGGTCCCAGGTGGATGTTGTCAGGAACCTCCATCCGAATGCTGCAAGAGACCGCCTCGAGCCGTCGATCAATTCATAGATAATGCCGGCGATGAGCAGGAGTATGAATGAAGCGAACAGCAAGGACACAAGTTTAATGATACGATCGCCAAAGCGTGTTCCCATAACAGACAACACGTACCGCCGGTGGTGTTTGTAGACAAGTAAATTGTCGTTTACGCGGATTTTACACGGATGTAACACGCAAAAACAGGGGGTTGCCGTACCCCGGGTTGTTCAACAGAAAATACTTGAAAATATAAATACTTTGTGTATAAATTAGTTTTGTGGAGTTCAAAAGTGGGTAGTAACCCACTTTTTTATTTGTCACACAGGGATAGGGTAATGGACAAACAGAAAAGTATAGTCGAAAAGGTATATGATATAGCCTCATCCAGCCTGACCAGGGCCGGCTATGAGGTTATCGATGTGGAATACCGGCGGGAAAGGGCCGGTCATGTGCTCAGAGTGTTTATTGATAAAAAGGGCAGAATTACTTCGCAGGACTGCGAAAAGGCAACCCATATATTGAGCAGTGCTATGGACATGGAGGCGCCGATCCATGTTGCGTATACACTGGAGGTATCGTCTCCCGGGCTCACCAGGGAACTGAAGCGCAGGGAGGACTACAGCCGGTTCAGCGGAAGGGACATCAGGATAATAACGCGTCAGCCCGTCATGAACAAGGTCGTACTCGAGGGGACGCTCCGGGGGCTGAAGGATGACGACATCATTATCGATAATGACGGTGTTGAAACAGCAATACCGTTCAGGATTATAAAGAAGGCAAATTTAACATTTAAAGTATAGGGGGAAACCATGCTTTCCGAACTCAACAAAATTATAGGACAGCTCGAGCGTGATAAAAGTATAGACAAGGTCATTATACTGAATGCGTTAGAGGCTGCGATGATAAGTGCAGCCAAGAAAACGTTCAGGTACAATGCCGATATCGAGGCAAAGTTCAACGAGGAACTCGGCGAGGTGGAGGTGTTTGAGTTCAAGGAAGTCGTCGAAGCCATCACGGACCCCGACACGCAGCTTACCCTGGAGCAGGCAAAGACCATGGACCCCGAAGCACAGGTCGGAGACAGTATCGGTATCAAGATAGATACGCAGAAGTTTGGACGGATCTCCGCCCAGGCGGCAAAGCAGGTCATTCTGCAGAGGATGAACGATGCCGAGAAAGAGGTCGTCTATAAGGAGTTCAAGACGAAAAAGGGCGAGGTCGTGTACGGTGTTATCCGGCGGTTCGAGGGAAGGACAATTGTCATGGACCTCGGCAAGACAGAGGGCGTGCTGCCGCCGACGGAGCAATTGCCCAAGGAAAACTTCAGGATAGGCGACAAGATACGGGTTTATGTGCAGGAGATACGGATGACGAACAAAGGCCCCAAGATTATCCTGTCCAGGGCCAACAACCAGTTTCTCGTGAAGTTGTTTGCGACTGAGGTACCGGAGATCGCGGAAGGCATTGTCGAGATAAAGGCTGTTTCCCGGGAACCGGGGAACAAGGCAAAAATAGCGGTTTTCTCGAAAAACAAGGACGTGGACGCCGTGGGTGCGTGCGTCGGCATGCGGGGAGCGCGGGTCCAGAACATCGTGCAGGAGTTGAGCGGTGAAAAGATCGACATCATTCCCTGGACAAACGATCATGCAAAGTATATCATTTCTGCACTCGCTCCGGCAAAAATATCCGAGGTTTCCGTGGATGAAGAAGAGAACTATATTGAAGTCATCGTCCCGGACGACCAGTTGTCCCTCGCGATCGGCAGAAAAGGCATCAACGTGCGGCTCGCGGCGCAGCTTTCCGGGTGGAAAATCGATATCAAGAGCGAGACCAACATGAAGGAGATAAAAGAAAAAGCGAAGGAAGCGTTTTCCGGATTTAACGCCCTGACCGTAAAAACTTCTGAGATGCTGTACGGGTACGGAATAAAATCCATCCAGGAACTCGCAGAGAGTCCGATGGATGTGTTGATAAAGATACCGGGCTTCGATGAAACCAATGCGAAACAGCTGAAGGATTCAGCGGCGGAAGAATTGAAGAAGAGGGCGGGGAGTCAACTCCCGGAGGGTGCATCCGAGACCGCCCATCAGAACAATTAAAAAAGAGGTACGATGAAGAAAAGGGTACATGAAATAGCGAAAGAGCTGAATATTCCGTACAAAGACCTCATGAAAATGTTTGAGGACCTCGGTATACCGGTGAAAAGTCATAACAGCTCGGTCGAGGATAAAGACCTGGAAACGTTAAAGCAGTCTCTCGAAAGGCAGAAACTCCAGGCGGAAGTCAGGCCGAAGACCATTCTCAGAAAGAGAAAAGAAGCCGCACCGCCGGAACAGGAAGCCCAAAAGCCGGAGGTTCCCGCAGAGGCGGGGCCGCAGCAGCCGTCCCCGGTGCATGCAGAAAAGCCGCAGGAACCATCTCCTGTTCACCATGCGACGCCACAGGCGCCATTGGCCGGACACGGCCAGGAGGCGGAAAAGCTCCATGCGCAGGGACCTTCCGCTCTTCATGAACCTGTACCCGCAGGGCCGGCCGCACAGAGGCCCGCCCCTGCCCGGCACCCGGGGGCACCCGCTGAGCGTGGACTGCAGCAGCCGGCTCCGCACGGTGAAGGAGGCCCTGCTCAACATGGGCAACAGGCCTCGGCCGAGGGTGCAACGCAGGAAACCGCGGAAGCCAGAATGGCCGTAAAACCGCCCGCCGAAGCGCCCGCACCCGGGGCGACCAAAGGTAAAGGCAAGATCAAACCCGAGAAGGGCGGGGCGTTTATCAAGAAAAAGATACTGTCAAAGATGAAGACGGATATTGCCGAGGAGATCGATTTGCTGCAGGAAAGCAAGGCAGACGAAACGATCGTGGAAACGGTTACGGAGTTCCCGAAGAAGACTACATTCCAGCACAAACAGCAGCGGCATGAAAAGCACGTGCCGGCAGCGGAGAAGGCACCCCCGGCACCCCAGCAAAAGAAGACGGTAAAAATAGAAGATCGGGTGACCGTGTCAAAGCTTTCCCAGCTGATGGGGGTCAAGGCTTCTGAAATTATAAAACGGCTTATAGCCCTGGGGGTCATGGCCGGCATCAACGACAGCGTTGATGCAGATACCGCGTCTCTTATCATCAAGGATATCGGGTTCGAAGTCGTGGTGAAGCAGGAAGAGTCACCGGAGGAAGTTCTCGAAAAAGAGAAAGACACCCCCGAACAATTGAAACTACGGCCGCCGGTGGTAACGGTCATGGGGCATGTCGATCACGGCAAGACCACGCTCCTGGATGCAATAC
>JAJYYW010000118.1 GCA_021800575.1 bacterium | reverse complement strand
CCCCTTGGCCTGAGCCCTTTCGAGTTCGGCGACATCGTGGAGTAGCCTTGCGGCGAGCCATTGCCGGATGTCGGCGTCATAGCCGGCTATCAGTGACCAAGCGAAGGCATGGATCGTCGAAACCTCGACGCGCGGGTCGAACTCGAGCCGTTGCTTGATCTCGTCGCATGCCGCGTTGGTATAGGTAATGACGCCGATGCTGAAGGTGACAGACCACTTGTTTTGCCGGACGACGTCCATCATAAGCGTCTGGACTTTCGTCATTGCCGTCTTTGCCTGCCGGTCATCGGTTTCCGGCATCAGCAGGACGAACTCATCTCCCCCGAGCCTTGCAATGATGTCGATTGAACGGATGTTCTTTTTGATCGTTTTGCCGACAACCTTCAGGAGGTCGTCACCGATAAGATGTCCGAATTGGTCGTTGATCCGTTTAAAGTCATCGATGTCGATATAGGCAACGCTGAAAGGCCGGGAGGATCTCTTGAACTTGTCTATTTCGA
This sequence comes from bacterium, assembly GCA_021800575.1. Lineage (GTDB taxonomy): Bacteria > JAMCPX01 > JAMCPX01 > JAMCPX01 > JAMCPX01 > JAJYLM01. The sequence goes on along the minus strand of JAJYYW010000118.1, from coordinate 4,950 downwards.
GTTGTGCCAGCTCATAAAAGGCCCTGTTGTTGTACACCTTGGTCAGGGGATCTATCCTCGCGAGCGATCGTTCCGTATCCAGGAGTCTCTTGATGTTCGCCATGGAATAAGCGACGATCAGGAAAATGCCCAGCCGCATCACGGAGTTCCAGACAGGGATCTCCCAATACGCGTACGGGTGGCCCGACGATACATCGGCAGCCACCCACGCGGAGGCACTGATAAAAGAGACCATGACACCATAGGATTTTCCGGTAAACCAGGCAGTGATTGCAACCGGCAGAAGGTAGAACAGCGAGAGGGAAATATTCGGGCCCGTGAGGTAGTCTACGGTCCCGATGAGGATGACCAATACAATATTACTGACGATGATCGTGTGCCGGGGCAGTGTATCGATATCGTCTATGATCTTTCTGAGTGTTATAAATCGTCTCACGTTTTTACCCTTTCATCCATGGGCTGCGGCAGAGTCTTTGCCCTGCCAGCCCCGGGTCTTCAAAACAGGTTTTTGCCGTGTCGTGTCAAAACCAGCATACTATGAAATGCGGACTTTGTCTATGGTGCACAGGTCCACGGCACACCGTCTGCCGTGCAGGGAGAGGATCTGTTCTTGTATCCTCATTTTTGACAGACATCGCGTTTTTTGTTACATAAGAAACAACCTGTTCATGTATCGAAACATCCGGCACCTTGTCTACAGGGGGAAGGGAGGTTTTATGAAAAAGGTTGTTACTCTTGTTGTTTTTCTTTTGCTCCAGGCTTCTCCGGCATTTTGTGCAAACCGCACGATCATGGTTTTTAAGCTCAGAGGGATAGGCGTGCACGACGAGCTGCTGACCGCCGGTTCGTACCTCCTGCGACAGGACCTGTCCAGGTCCGGGCGCTTTGATATCATCGCGGCCAATGATTTTACCGGAGCGGATACCTGTTACGACGCGTCCTGCGCTATCCCGCTTGCCGCTGCGCAGGGGGCAAACCAGGCGGTCACGGGTACGATGCTGCGGATCGGAAAGAAAATAATCGTGGAATGCACGGTCTTTGATGTTACGACCGGCAAGCCCCTCCTGTACAATTCGCTGAGTGCCGATACGCCGGCGGACCTCGATGCGGTGATCGACCGTTTGTCGGACGCCATTGTTCAGGACAAGTCCGTGTCCCAGGTGATTACCCTGAATAACATAACCGAGCAGGAGACCCGGTCCCCGCGGCGGGTGCAGAGTTCTGCGTACATGGGACTGGACATGGGTATCACGACGCCCCTTGCATCGTCCTATCTGGACTCGGGTTCGTTGTCCAACTTCGACGGGTTGATCTTCAGTTATGAACCGAACGAGCATACCATGCTGCAGTTCAAACCGGCGTTGGGGTTCAGCTGGAGCAATCCCGGCGATACAGATGTCATCGACTGGAAGATCCTGGAAATCGGCGGGTATTACGTGACGAATGACCAGGACATTGCACCGTTCGTGGGCGGCAGTGTCAGCCTGCATCTCCTGAACATGTCGAGAACGATCAACAGCGGGACCGCATACGCGTCCAACGAGAACTATACAAGGACGGCCACCGGCGTGTTTGCCGGCGGCGGCGTCATGTTCTTCAGGACCACGTCGACACGGCTGTATGTGGAGGCCGGGTATCAGGCGATCCTCGACAGTTTCGACGGGCACGGAGCGAACGGCATTGTGTTCGATTTCGGGTTTCTGTTCAGGATATGACGGTTTCGCTTCAGTCGTTCAGAACTGAACGGTCACATCCAATGTTCCGATAACGGCATTGGGATAAAAACCGCCGGGGTGCAGGATGTACTGCAGGTCCGGCAGGAGCGTCATCCAGGGCAGGAGCCGAAAACGGTACAACCCTTCCAGTGCAAGCTCGTATGTGTACGGCAGCCCCGCCTGCACACTGAGGTGCGCATAGTTTGCGCTGAAACCAAGGATGTCGTGCTGACGTGCTGCAACCATACCGGTCCAGGTGATACCTCCGGTAACGTTCCAATCGATGATGCTCACATCGGGCTGTGCGTGTCCGGATTCGAAAAAAATCCGTATGCCCCGGTTGTGCCCCTGCCCGGGCGACGGCTGCCACAACGTTTGATCGAGAACAGCATAATATCCGTCCGTGCCCCTCTGCCTGCCGCCTCCCAGGCGGTTAAAGGTTCCGGTGTGTCCCCATGCGCCGAGTTTCAGGTTGCCGCCTGCCGCTGAACCGGGCGCGTGATGCCACCGGATCCCTGTTTCGCCGATAAGGAACGTGCCGAAGTCGGTCAGCTGGACATTCTGAGGGTGGCCGAAAAAATCCCCGAATGTGTCGGAGCGGTTGGCGTAAAAGGCGCCGAACGAAGCATACCACCAGTTAGCGGGCGCAAAAAACAGGTTCGCGCCGGGCATGGGGTCCGGTGTCGTTGGAAACACGATGATGGTCGGCGCAACCTGGGTCGAGGCATTGAGGAACGGCAGTCCATTGTCGATCACACTGAACTCTGTGTTGGCATCCACCTTGCCGAGCTTCAGGCGCAGCCATCCGTCAAACAGCGTTTGCTGATACCACAGCTCGAATATCTGCAGGTACGGCGTGGAGTTGAGCTTGTCGAACGTCTGGAGGTCGCCGGTGAGTACCGTGGAGGGGTTTTGACCGGCATGGTCCTCAAGGTCCACATACAACGTGCCACCGTGCCAGTGAACGGCCTTTCCGGTGTCCAGCGCCAGATTCAGGTCGAAGGTCAAGGCGCCCTCGGTCCCTGTTTTCAGCCCCCCCAGGAAGTTGTGAAATCCTTCCAGCACGAGCTGCGCATTGAGCGTGACACCCTGCTCTCTGAGGCGCTGACGGGCACCAGACCAGTCGCCTGTTGCGTTGTTCACAAAGGGTGTATCCCCCGGCACCTGCGCAGCATCAGCGTGTTCATGGTGGGCCAACGGATCGAGTGTCGCCGGCTTTGCAGCCACAGGCAGGGCAAGCAGGTTAATCAGTGCGTTGATTAAAAGAGCTGTAAATGCTGCTCGTGCGCCCTTCTGCACGGACATCACGCGGATCCATCCGGTGCGGGGAGCAAACCGGGTCTTATCATAACCGATCTCCTTTTGTTCGGGTTTTCCTTCGGTATGAAGTTCGCACAACTGCCTGCATCGTTTCGATAACGGTATTCCTTACCAGGATAGCCGTGCCGCGTCGCGGTGTCAATGCTGCAGTCCGTGCACTGCACGGTTTCATGTTGATCGATACTGCGATGGACAACAATGGTGTTACGCAATAGGAGCTACTTGACAGAACAGTGGAGTGGTATATAAAAAGATAGTAGTGTGCCTGTAGCCCAGTGGATAGAGCGACGGACTCCGGCTCCGTAGGTCGGGGGTTCAAATCCCCCCAGGCACTTTTTCCCTTTCCCTCCAGGCCAGCGCCAGCACGACCGGTATTACGAACAGTTCCTGATTTTTGTTTGCTCTTTCTTGATCTTATTCGTTCTTTTTGTTAGTACAGATGACAAAAGGAGGAGAGTACCATGAAGGTCATTAAACTTTTATTTATCGTAACCCTCTCTGTTGTATACTTCACCCTTGTTTCCGGATGTGCCAACAAGAGCAGTTCGCCCGCATCGCCGGTTCAGCCTGTCAACCAGCTCACCCTGAGCGGCATATCAGAGACCGGTATTCCTGCACATCCCGGCTCGAGGATCACGCTGACCGTGACAGCACGCAGTCAGCAAAACCTTGCGTTGACGTACACGTGGACCACGACAGGCAACTGGTCTGTCGTTGCCGGAGGCACTACGCCGACAGCGACCATACAGGCTCCTGACGTGTATGGCTCAAGCGGGACAGCGACCGTCATTATTACAGATCCGTATGAACGCTACGTTGTCGGTACAGCACCGCTCGCCACGATGAACAATGCATTGCCGGTCATCAGCATGCTGTCTGCAACTCCCAACCCTGTCGCAAGAGGAGGGCTCATGGCATTGTCCGTCTCGGCAACCGATGAAGTGGGCAACAGCCTCTCGTATTCCTGGGCAGTTCCGGACGGGTGGATCATTCAATCCGGACAGGGCACCCCGGATATTCAGGTTGTGTCTCCCTATCAGTTCGGCAATGGAGGTACGGCAACGGTGACGATCGATGACGGCTTCGGCGGCGTTGTCAGTGGTTCGATCGTTATCAGTACAGCGGAAAACGCGCTTCCCGTTATCAATAGTCTTACCGCCCTGCCGAATCCTGTTTCTCCGGGCAGCACGATATCCGCTGTGGTTAGTGCTACGGACCCTGACGGAGATAGGCTCAGCTACACCTGGACAACGACAACCGGCTGGTCGATAACGTTTGCCGGTACGACGGCCACACTGACAGCGCCGCTGGCCCAGGGATCAGGTGGCTCGATTACCGTTACCATTGCCGACCCTTATGGAGCGGAAATAACAGGCACCATACCCATATCGACCAGTAACGCACCGCTGCCGCCGTATAATCTTTTAGCATCCGCAGGTGACGAAAATATCGGATTGACGTGGAGTACCCAGACACCGGCCTCCAGCTACACGATATACGAACTGACTTCACCGGGTATGTATTCGGAAATAGGTGTGACAACGACAACGGCCTACAAGGTCACGGGCCTGACCAATTGGACGCAGTATACCTTTGTCGTGACGGGTGTAAACGCAAGCGGTGAAAGCATCTACTCGAACCAGGCACAGGCGACCCCTGAAATCTTTACCTATTTTGCCGGTGGTTCGATTGTTGATGTGGCAGTGGCTCAGTCCGGGAATATCGTTGTTTCAACATGGAGCGGAATAGCCGTCCTCAGCCCTGATGGTATGCTCATCAATCAGTTCATGGGCACGAATGCCATAACCTATGGCCTGGCAATAGACGCGGGAGGCAATGTCTGGGGTACGGATGATAATTCGTATGTGGTTGAATTCAGTGCTGTCGGTGCACAAATGGCAAGCTACAATATCGG
>JAJYYW010000117.1 GCA_021800575.1 bacterium | reverse complement strand
ACAGCCGGGGCAGGACACCTGCAAACCCAGCGCAGATCAGGATCATGATCAGCAGCCACAGGTATGCGATACGGTGCGCCATAAAAAGTAGAGCGAGCCGGTGGAGTGCGACGATAAAGGGGACCAGCAGCCCCAGGGCCAGGACAAAAGAGATGATCTTCATGCTGGTACGGGTACTGCCGAAGAACCTGATGAAGAACCGGTACACAACGAGGATAAACAAAACATCAGCAGCCGCACTGAGCAGCAAGATGCCCATGACAACAATGCCCCCAGGGCTCAGCCACTGCATACTCTATTCAACGGCTCTTTTTGGCGGCGCCGATGATGGAGGAAAACGTTTTGATGCCAGAGCTGCCGAGTGAGCCGGCCAGCTCATTGGCGAGTTTTTCCGTAATCGCCGGGTTTATGAAGTTGGCCGTTCCGACCTGCACCGCCGTTGCTCCCGCGAGTGCATATTCGAGAATGTCCGCCGCGGTCGACACACCGCCGACACCGATGATCGGAATGTCTATGCTGCCGCAAACGTCATACACGAGTTTCATGGTTATGGCCTTGATCGCAGGGCCTGACAGCCCTCCCGTTTTTGCGCCGAGAAACGGCCTTTTGCTTCTGATGTCTATCGCTATGGCAGGATATGTGTTTGCAATACTCACCGCATCCGCTCCGCCAGCCTGTGCAGCCCGCGCTGTTTCGATGATACTGGTCACCATGGGCGAGAGTTTCACGATAAGGGGCTTGCCTGTAACTTCCCTGACCCTGCGGGTAATCGACTCAACAACCAGGGGGTCTTTTCCGAACTCAGCACCCCCTGCTTTTACATTGGGACAGGAAATGTTGAGCTCGATCCCGTCCACACGTGCTATCCTGTTCAGCCGGTGCGCCAGCTCCACATACTCGTCCACCGAGGTGCCGAATACATTGACGATGATCGCCGTACGCACCCCCCGCAGGGATGGCAGTACATCTGCGATGAATGCATCGAGTCCTATATTCTCCAGACCTATGGAATTGATCAACCCGGCAGGGGTTTCCACGATCCTCGGTCCGGGATTCCCCGTTCTGGGTTCAAGGGACAGGCCCTTGGTCACAAAACCGCCGATACGCTCAAGAGAGATGAACTTCATATACTCGGTGCCGTAACCGAACGTACCGGAGGCACCGATGACGGGATTTCGGAGCAGCAAGCTGCCAATCTTTACCTGCAATGATTTCTTATTCATGTGGTTATCCCTGCAGAATGTTGAATCATCGGACATAAAAATGCAACAAGAAGATGCATCATCCGGGATACGTGTTCCACCTTTACGTGCGTTGTATTCTTCTATGCGTTGCCGACATTCCTGTCCCGGAGATCACCCCCGGTCGACGGGGGACTCTCTGTGCTTTTGTTGACGCTATCACATCTGCTCTGATACCCTGACGGTAGTATGGTTTACGATACAGACACACAAACAGGACTTTCATCCGAAGAAGCAGCTCAACGGCTGAAGCGGGATGGTTACAACGAACTGCCCTCTTCAAAAAAGAGGAGTTTTTTCAGGATAGCCGTCGATGTGATCAAGGAGCCCATGCTCCTGCTGCTCGTCGCATGCGGTACCCTGTACTTCATGCTCGGCGATACGAAAGAGGCACTGATCCTGCTCAGCTTTGTATTCGTGGTCATCGGCATCACCCTGTACCAGGAACGGAAAACTGAACGCGCCCTCGAAGCACTCCGGGACCTCTCAAGCCCCAGGGCTATGGTCATACGCGACGGCAACCACCTGCGGATCCCGGGCAGGGAGGTCGTCGCCGGCGACATCGTGATAGTGTCCGAGGGCGACCGGGTGCCCGCCGACGCAGTAGTTATCAATGCCAACAATGTGACGGCCGACGAATCCCTGCTGACCGGAGAATCAATACCGGTACGCAAGGTATCGTGGGACGGAAAACAGGATATGGGTAAACCGGGCGGCGACGATCTGCCCTTTATATACTCGGGCACCTTGATCGTCCAGGGACAGGGTACGGCAAGGGTGCTTAAAACCGGTCTGACGACGGAGCTCGGCAAGATTGGCAGGATACTGCAGGTCCTTGAACCTGAGGAAACCCTGCTTCACAAAGAGGTACAACGGCTTGTACGGAACTTCATGGTCTTTGCGATCGGGCTTTCTGCCCTCGTCATCGTCGTATACGGTGTAACGCGGGCGAACTGGTCCAATGGATTTCTCGCCGGGTTGACCCTTGCCATGGCGATACTGCCCGAGGAATTCCCCGTCGTCCTGACTATCTTCCTTGCGCTCGGTGCCTGGAGGATATCCAGGGAGCGGGTGCTCACGCGCAGGGTGTCGGCGATCGAGACCCTCGGCGCAGCAACCGTTCTGTGCGTGGATAAAACGGGTACGCTCACCCAGAACAGAATGTCCGTAAAAAAACTGTTCTGCAACAATGCGTTCCACGATCTTTCCCCGTCGCGTCCGGCGCCCCTCCCCGAGAATTTTCACCAGCTTCTCGAATTTGCGATACTCTCCAGCCAGAGCGATCCCAGGGACCCCATGGAAACCGCGCTCAAAAACCTCGGGAATACCCTGCTGTCACAGACCGAGCACCTTCACGCCGACTGGACCATGGAACACGAATACCCGCTCTCCAGAGAGCTCCTCGCCATGTCGAGGGTCTGGAGATCGGTGAACGGCAAAGACTACGTCATAGCATCCAAGGGGGCACCCGAGGCTATCGCTGACCTGTGCCATATGAGCCCCGAAGAAAAAAAAGACCTTGCAGAACGGGTTAGCGGCATGGCCGCAGAGGGCCTCCGTGTGCTCGGCATTGCCAAGGCATACTTCAGCCCGCATGCACTGCCTCCGATCCAGCATGATTTTGAGTTTCATTTCATCGGCCTTGCCGGGTTTGCCGACCCGATCAGGGAATCGGTCCCGGGCGCAATCAAGGAATGCTACGGTGCCGGAATACGCGTGATCATGATAACCGGGGACTATCCGGTTACCGCAACGAGCATCGCGAAACAGATCGGGCTGAGTCCGGCGGACAACGTGATCACCGGGCAGGAGCTTGACACCATGGACGACAGCGCGCTGAGACAGCGGCTGGAGACCGTGAACATCTTTGCACGGGTCGTACCGGAGCAGAAGCTGCGCATCGTCGATGCCCTCAAGGCGAACGGCGAGATTGTGGCTATGACCGGCGACGGAGTCAATGATGCTCCCGCACTCAAATCCGCACATATCGGTATCGCCATGGGGGCACGCGGCACGGATGTCGCACGCGAGGCCGCTTCGCTCGTGCTGCTCGACGACGATTTCTCCTCAATCGTCAAATCCGTAAGAATGGGCAGACGGATCTACGACAACCTGAAAAAGGCCATGGCATACATTCTTGCCATCCACGTGCCAATCGCCGGGATATCACTGCTGCCAGTGCTGTTCGGCTGGCCCCTGATCCTCATGCCCGTGCACATTGCCTTCCTCGAACTCATTATCGACCCGTCAAGCTCCGTCGTGTTCGAGGCAGAGGAGGAAGAAAAAGATGTCATGCAACGCAGACCGAGGAGGTTCGATGAACGGCTCTTCAACAAGAAAACCTTCGGCATAAGCCTGCTCCAGGGCGCTATTGTACTTGCTATCGTGCTCGGTATCTTTCTCGTTTCCATGCACCTCGGCCAGTCAGAGACAGAGTCCCGGGCGCTCACCTTCACAACGTTGATCATCGCGAACCTCGGGCTCATCCTGACAAATCGATCATGGTCCAGAACCATCATAGCAACGCTGCGGAACAGGAACAGGGCGTTGTGGGCCGTCGTCGCCGGAGCCATGATATTCCTTGCCCTCACGATCTACGTTCCCTTTCTTCAGTCCCTGTTCAGATTCTCGGTCCTGAAACCAATCGATATCGCCATCTGCTTCGCTGCAGGACTGTTCAGCATCATGTGGTTCGAAACCATGAAGCTGTTGAAGCACAAAACGTATTAATCCGGACAATACGCGTGGAACGGCAAAATGATGAAGGTATGGGCGGTACGACCGCGTCTCAGCCCCGGGCCCAGCGGTTGAGTTCCATCGCAATGAGGTAATACGGCAATACCCGGTCGACCTTGCCCGTTGCTATCGCCTCTTTCGGCATGCCGAAGATGACGGCGGTTTCCTCGGACTCTGCAATGGTGTAGCCCCCCGCATCCTTGATGAGCTCTATCCCTTTGCGCCCGTCATCACCCATACCCGTGAGAACAACGCCCGCGCACATCCTGCCGAACTCCTGCGCGGCCGAGGCAAACATCTCGTTCACCGAGGGGATAAACCGGTCCTGCTCCCTGCGGGGGACCAGCGTTATCACCCGCCTGTTGTCCCGCACGTGGATGGAGATACTGTACCCTCCCGGGCTCACGAACACCGCTCCCTGCCGCAATGGTTCTCCGTCTTCGGCTTCCTTCACCGCGAAGCTCGTGTACTTGTTGAGGCGCTGTGCAAAAGTTGCCGTAAATCCCGGGGGCATGTGCTGTGAAATGATGACGCAGACCTTCATACTTTTATCCAGGCCGGATATGATCCGCTGCAGGGCGGACGGCCCTCCGGTGGAAGAGCCGATCGCTATGAGCTTAAACCCCGTGAACACACCCTCGGGCTCGGTCCCGGCAGCAGTGACCTTCACGATGGGCTTCGATGCAGTATCGATCCCGAGGCTGAGCTTTATGTTGATATCCGTGATCCTCCGCTGGACATTCTTGAGGTTGATGGCGCGTGCGTTCAGTACCTTCTTGAGCACGTCGTCCTTGATGGAGTACAGCTCCATGGACGCACGATTCACCGGCTTCGGGATAAAGTCGACTGCACCGAGTTCCATCGCCTTGAACACGCTCTCGGAATCCGCCTTCGAACTGATCACGATGGTCGGGGTGGGCTTGGTCCGCATCAGGATCCGGAGGAAGGTAAAACCGTCCATGCGCGGCATTTCAAGGTCCAGGGTGACAACGTCCGGGAACAGCTCGTTGATCTTTTTCAGGCCGTCTTCCCCGTCTGTCGCGGTCCCCACCACGCGGATCCTCCTGTCGGACTCCAGCATCGCCTTCAGAGACCGCCGGTTAAACGCGGAATCATCTATGATGAGGACTTTTACGGTCTCGCTCATGTCTGCGGCTTCCTGTACACCAGATCGTTCTTGAGCTGTACCAGCTTGAACAGGCTCGTCACGTTGATCAGTGATTCAGCATGCCCGAGCAGCAGCCAGCCGTTCCCCGTAAGCTTCTCGTAAAACCGCTCGATGAGTTTTTTCTTCGATTCGAGATCAAAGTAGATGAGCACGTTGCGGCACACGATCACATCCATGGACGAGAGGAGGTTCATGACCGCGCTGTCCATAAGATTGATGTGGGAAATCTTGACCATGTTCTTGATCTCGTCCTTGATTTTCAGCTTGTCGTTGAACGGCTCGAAATATTTTTTCTTGTAGTATTCGTCCGTC
>JAJYYW010000116.1 GCA_021800575.1 bacterium | reverse complement strand
ATTGCGCCGTTTCAGGGCAGGGCGCTTGACCCTGCGGCCATCTTCAGGATGTGCAGGGAAAAGCTGACGCCCAATACCGTGCCGTCCTACATTCAGATAGTGAACGATATACCAAAAACCATATCGCAAAAACCCCTCGACAGCGTTTTGAGGAGCTCGTTTGATGCGGGGGCCGATAATGTGTATAAGTCCTGAACAGGAGAATGGAACACCCCGGGAAGAAACCAGGAGAACAGAGTATGCTGTTTGAAAAATACAGGAAGGCGTACGCACCGGAAACCCAGTGGCCCGTATGGATCAATGATAAGGAAACGTGTATCGGGGACAAGTGCAGGTTTTGTTTCGAGACATGCCCGACCGGTACCATCAAATGGAGCACGAAAACCGGTTTCCCGTACATCGCCGGGGTCGGCGGCTTCGACAAGGCGTGCATCAACTGTTACAACTGCAGTGCGGTCTGCCCGACCCATTCTATCAGCATGTCCGGCGGTTACCGGGTGTTTGCCGGAAGGTACAAGACCGCGAAGGCCCCGGTACTCAGGATGCCGGCACCGGTTGCGGGCAGCACGCTGACGTATCATGAGCTGGAAAAAGACCTGACCGAGGTGGAGCGCGTCATCTACCGGCGTCGTTCCAACAGGATCTTCAAGGATACGCCCGTGCCTGAAGAGCTGCTCCACCGGATCATGGAGGCTGGCAGGTATGCCCCGACAGCAGGGAACAACATGCCGTTTACGTTCGTGGCGATCACGGACAGGGTCCTCATCAGGGAGATAGAGGTGCAGTCCATGAAGGTCTTGCGGTGGTTCAAGCGGCTTTACCTCAATCCCACGTTTTTAAAAAGAATAACGGTGACCCTGATGAGCTACTTCATGGTGCGGGATCTGGATCAGCGTCCCTTTTTTCCGCTCGACAAAGCTGACCGCAGAAACGATAATCTGTTTTACGGCGCCCCGGCCCTGATCCTGGTCCTTATGGACAGGCGCGGCATCAGCGATCCGAACCTCGATGCTGGGATCTGTGCACAGAATATCGTTCTGACGGCACATGCACTGGGGCTCGGCACGTGTTATAACGGGTACGCTGCAACGGCACTGCGCTATCTCGGCGGTCTCAGAAAGAAGCTCGGCATCGCGTATCCGTGGAAGGTTGCAACGACCATTGCGGTCGGTTATGCAAAGGTCAAGACAGACCATGCAGTCGCACGCGAGGATGTACCGGTACGGTGGTTCAGGTGACATGAGGTGGAATTGTTGAGAAGACAAGCTCCCGTGATAAACAAGAGGATACCAGGCGAAAGGAGTCGCACATGGATGCAGTGTATGTGATAGGTATTGGGATGATACGGTTCGCCAAATATGCCGATAAAACCGTCAAGAGCATGGCGCACGAGGCAATCCGCCTCGCGATCGAAGATGCAGGACTGACGCAGGAAATGATCCAGGCTGCGTTCGTTTCGAATTCCTACTGGGGCATGTTTTCCAACCAACATTCCATCAAAGGACAGGTTATTCTGCGGAGCATGGGAATCCAGGGCATACCGGTCACGTCGGTCGAGAACGCGTGTGCCGGCGCTTCGACGGCCCTGCATCTCGCGTATACCGGCATCAAGGCGGGCATGTACGATATCGCGCTCGCCGTCGGATCGGAAAAGATATCCAGCCCGGATAAGTTCCTGTCCCTGCAGGCGTATGCAACATCCATGGACATCGAGGATGCAGAAAACAACATGAACAGGTTTGTGGAGATGAGCAGGGAGTTCAATACCGTGATCCCGCCGGATTTGGCGGAATCCGGTGACGAGCGGAGCATCTTCATGGACGCGTATGCCATGGGTGCCAAGTGGCACATGAAACGGTTCGGATCAACCCAGCGCCAGCTCGCGGTCATCGCCGCGAAAAACCACTGGCACGCATCCATGAATCCGCTCGCGCAGTACCAGATGTCCATGACCGTAGAGCAGGTACTGCACGACAAGCTGGTGTCGTACCCGTTGACCCGCCCGATGTGCGCACCGGTCGGCGACGGTGCAGCTGCTGCCATCCTGTGTTCCGAACACGTTCTCAGAAAACTATCCGGCGTCCGGCCCGTCAGGATACGGGCATCGGTGCTGGGGTCCGGCATAGACAGGGACATCGATGCGCCGGACATCGGCATGCGGCTGTCCCGTCAGGCGTACGAACAGGCTGGCCTGGGGCCTGCTGACATTGATACGGCCGAGCTCCATGATGCAACAGCGTACGGCGAGCTCCATCAGGCCGAAGCGATGGGCTTTTGCAAGCTCGGGGAGGGCGGCTTGTTTGCGGAATCCGGTGCAACAAAGCTGGGCGGAAGCCTGCCCATCAACACCTCGGGCGGGCTTGAATCGAGAGGTCATCCGGTCGGGGCATCGGGTCTTGCCCAGATATACGAGGAGATCCTCCAGCTCAGGGGCGAGGCAGGGGACCGGCAGGTGCAGGGGGCGCGGATAGCCCTGACCGAGAACGGCGGAGGGTTTATCGGCGTTGAAGAGGCGGCCATGTGTATCAACATCTTCGAGCGAGTACGGTAACCGGCCATGGTAGCGAGCAGATATGACGGAATACATCGTCTGGAAAGGTGCGATTGACGAAAGGAGACACAATGAATTTTACACGAACGGATATTGAGTTTATCAGTCATGGTGAACGGTGCACGGCCTGGATGTACCGGCCTGAATCAGGCGACCATTTTCCCCTGGTCATCATGGCCCACGGCTTTGGTGCACTCCGGAGCTTCAGACTGGAGCCGTATGCCGAAAAATTCGCCCGCAGGGGAATGGCTGTTCTGGTGTTCGATTACCGCGGTTTTGGGAGCAGCGAAGGTTATCCCCGCAATTTAATATCACCCAAAAAGCATATTCAGGACTGGCATGCCGCCATAGCCCATGCACGGCGGCTCAGGTGGATCGATCAGAGTAAAATCGCTCTGTGGGGCACATCGTACAGCGGCGGGCATGTCTTATATGCGGCGGCGCAGGATCGGGCCATTGCGGCGGTTGTGGCGCAGGTCCCCTTTGTGAATGGCTTGTCGTCCAGCTGGAACATGAAAAAGACACTCGGCTGGGGCTATATCGGCAGGTGTACCTTGGCGGGCGTGAAGGACCTCTGGAGGGCGGTAACCTGTAGATCACCCTATTATATGCCGACGGTGGGCAAGCCCGGCGAGCTGGCAATCCTTTCGACATCGGATTGCTATGACGGATACTTGTCACTCGTGCCGCAGGCGTGCCGTGACTGGGATATCACGACCCCTGCACGGTCGGTCCTGTACCTCTTGCCCTATTCGCCCAACAGAGTGGTGCGGAGGATCACCTGTCCTGCACTGATTGTTGCCGGTGAGCGGGACACGTTGATTCCTTATGAGTTCGTGAAAAAGACCGCGTCAAAGATGCCAGCCGGCCGTTTTGTCGGGCTTCCCTGCAGTCACTTCGATCCCTACAGCGGTGCTCTGTTCGAGAAGGTGTCGGATCTGGAGATAGAGTTCCTCCTCGAGCAGCTCAACGTCTCCGGGAAAAAATAACCCGGTCTGCACGGTCCCTCTCGGTGGAGACGGGATCCGTCACGCCCGAACCATCAGGCTCACCTGCCGGGGAACGACCCCGGCGTGTCGTACCGCCTGACGCCATCCACGCCGAGTACAAAATCAGCACCGAATGCCATGGAAGGCGTGAGTGCACCGGTTGGATGCAGGCTCAGGATCTTTTCAACGGCGAGGACGCCTGCAACTGCTGTAAATTGATAGGTCTCCGGTATGTCGAGCCATGCCTGCTTCTCGTTGCCCTGCGCGTCTGCGGCCCGGGCCCAGATGTAGGATCTGCCGGTTTCCCTCGCATGTTCGTCCGGACCTTTCACGGCCATGCCGATGAACGTCTGTACCATACGGCGGATCGCAGCGCTCGCGAACGCTGTTTTCAGGACGGCAATGCCTGCCGGTAAGAACGGGATCATCGCCGGCGGGTAGGACATGAGGGTCGTGATGTTCGGTATGCCGGTGGAATGGTATGCAGTCTCCAGGTCCCCCCAGAGAATGGGAATCGCAGTACGGGTGCCTCCCGGGAACAATATCTGTTTGGCCCCTCTGCCGAGAGGGTAGGGGACGAGCTTGCCGTTCCTGCGTACCAGGCCTCCCCCGGGTATCATCTCGACCATGGTTTTCATGGTGCCTGGACTGATGTGCGAAAGGCCTGTAAAGGCGAGCTCCAGTTCAACAGCCCCAGGGACGCGGTCTGCCACGTACCGGGCAAGACAATCGGTGGGGATGACATCAAAACCGATGCCGGACATGAGGACAATGCCCTGTTTCTTTGCCCGGTTGTCGAATGAGAACGTATTCTGAAAGACCGGGATTTCCCCGGTAATATCCGTGTAGTTGATGCCGTACTCCAGACACGCTTCGATGAGCTGCGTGCTGGTATGGATGAAAGGACCGGCCGCATTGAAAATAAGGTTTATCCCGGACAGGGCCTTTTTGAGGCCGTCATGGTTGTACAGATCGGCGACCACGTAGTCCAGGCCCGTACGCCCGGCGACCGGTTTGATCTTTTCCGCGGAACGTCCGGCAAGGAGAGGTCGGTGGCCCCGCCGTACCGCTTCTTCGGCGACCAGTTTTCCGGTATACCCGTTGGCACCATAGATCAGCCACGTTCCATCACTCATGCTCTGTTCTCCTTCAGAGGAATGGTATGAAGCACTGCCGTGCCCGTGTTCTGTCGAACCGGTGGTCTCCTACCGCGGGGTATTCCGGGTGGTATCATCCGTCTGTGAAACGGTGTCCATCTTCTTTGTTTTTTCCGGTTCCTGGACCGTTGCAACCGCGGTATCCGCACCACGCAGCTTCTGTTCAAGCTGTTTTATCTTTCTCCGGGATGATATCCTCTGTAGAAGGCCCGATACAGAGGCGACGGCATAGCCGCACGCAAACGCTATCAGGATGATCAGCCACACCGGCAGCTTCGATGTATACCATCCGATGAAGTAGAGGCTCAGCTTGAATGAAAAAGCGTGCTGGAGGTTATCATAGTTCTGGTACAGAACCAAAAAGAGCAGTATGAGGACAACGACGGTGAGTATCTGCTTAATAAGCTTCATGCATTTTTTCCTTTATCCGGTCATACGTGTCGGGAAGCGACTCGGGTAATACTTTGGTATCACCGACAACCGGCATAAAATTCGTGTCGCCGTTCCACCGGGGAACGATGTGAACATGGATATGCTCTTCGTATCCTGCGCCCGCAATCTTTCCCTGATTGATGCCGATGTTGAGACCCTCGGGCTCGAAGGATTCATTGAGCGCACGGATGCCTGCCTTCATGAGCAGGGATATGTCTTCAAGTTCCTCTTTCGAAAGGTCCTGGAAGGTCGATGTGTGCCGGTAGGGTGCTACCATGATGTGGCCGGTGTTATAGGGGTACCGGTTCATCATGATAAAGGAAAGCTTTCCCCGGTACAGGACGAGGTTGTCCTTGTCTTCTGCGCGCTGCTGGGACGG
>JAJYYW010000115.1 GCA_021800575.1 bacterium | reverse complement strand
TACTGTAGACCGCGACCTGCATCCCGGTCATGGCACCGTACGTCATGAGTCACTTTTTGCCGAGGAAAAACAGCGACCGCCCCAGGGTCGTTCCTGAAGGCTCGACAAACCTCGCGTTTATGGGGCAGTTCACCGAGAGCGGGGAATGCGTCATGCTCGTGGAATCATCCATCAGGAGCGCCATGATGGCGGTCAGCACGCTGCTGCAAACGAACAAGAAGGTCCCGCCCGTGTACGCCGGGATAAATAACCCCCTGATATTGCTCCGGGCATTTGCAGCACTCATGAAATAAGGATCTATCCGGTATGCCGAAACAAAAAAGCGAAGCCGTAAAAAGGCGCCTGATAGCGGCCGCCATCGAGGTGGTGGGGAGCAGGGGGTTCAGAAAAACCACGGTTCCCCTGATCTCGAAAAAGGCCGGGGTCAGCACCGGTACCTTCTACATCTATTTCAAGGACAAATCCCGCGTGTTCGTGGACGCGATCATGAAGGTCGGCGCAGAGCTGAAGGGCCACATCGACCGGGTATTCCAGGAGAGGCTGACCACCCTGCAGGAGCGGGGGGTGCAGACGCACGACGTCGTATCCGCACTCGCCGACGTCTTCGGCGCGTTCTTTGACTACGTCGATAATTACCGCAGTCATTTTCTCATGCTGTTCCTCGAAGGGTACAGCTACCATGAAGACTTTGCAAGCGTGCTCCAGTCCACCTACAAAAACCTTGCAGAATACGCGCGTCTGCGCATCATAGCGTCCGAGCAGCTCGGCGTGACGCGCCAACTGAGTCTCATCGAAGGAGAAACCATATCGTGGGCTATCGTCGGCATGCTTTCACAGACAGCACAGATGTATATTTCCGGCGGCTACAACCGGGACGCGATCATCAAGGTGCTTGTTGACTTTACCTGGAACGGATTGAAAAGGGAGACCCCGCGGCCGTAACCTCCATAGGCACCGGCCCGGGGTTCACTGCACCCGGGTTCTGCGTTGCCAATTCCCCGGACCTGTAGTATGCTGGCCATACCCTGCTCAAGGAGGTTGTGTATGATAATCGATTGTCATTACCATCTTGATGAACGGCTCCTGAAAATGGACGAACTCATCAGCCGCATGGATGCAGCCGGGGTCGACAAAACAGCGCTCATGGCCCCCATGGTTGAACCCTTCAAGGAACCTTCCCCCCTGCTCGTGAGCCTGCTGTTGTATTTTCTGACCCACAAAAGCCTCCGGGGCATCGGGAAATCGCTGGTGGCAAATTTCGATGAAAACGGTGATATCATGATCCTCGGCAAGCGCTCGAGGATAGACAAGGACCCGGACAACACCCTGGTCTTCGATGCGGTGCGCAGGTATCCGGATAGGTTCGTCGGCTGGATCTTTGTCAATCCGAGAGGAAAGAACAACCCGCTGCGCGTGTATGAACAGTGGAAAGGCACCCCGGGTGTGATCGGTATCAAGGCGCATTCATTCTGGCACCACTTCAGCCCGGTCGAGCTTGCGCCGGTCGCACACGAGCTTGCTAAGACTGGCAAGCCTCTGCTCATCCACGTGGGCTTCGGCGAAGAAGGAAATTTTTACAGCCTTCTCGATCAGGTTCCAAATCTCAAGCTTATTCTTGCACATGCCGGTTTCCCCGTGTACCGGGATACGTGGAAGATGATAAAAGACAAGAAACAGGTGTATGTTGACCTGTCCCAGACAAGCTACGTGAACAACGGCATTACCAGGGAAGTTGTCGCGTACCTGGGCGTGGAACGCTGCCTGTTCGGAACCGACGGGCCGTTCGGATTTTCCGCGTCAGACCACAGGTTCGACTACGGCTTCATCAGGCGGAGGATCGAGCGCCTGTTTCCGGACACAGGTGTGCAGAAGAGGCTTTTGGGTCAAAACTTCGCCGACCTTGCCGGCATAAAGACGGCGTAGGAACTGCATGGCAGGAAAACTTTTCGACAGCATCGCCCCTCTGTACAATGTCTTTTTCCCCTACCAGGTGCGTTCGTTCAGGACCATCCTGTCACGGGCAAACGCACACCTGCTGATATCTGAAGGCGCACGCGTCCTTGACATCGGCTGCGGTACCGGTGCACTCGCGTTGTGCCTCCGGGAACAAGGGTATGCGGTAACCGGGGTTGACGCTTCACGCGAGATGATTGCTGTTGCACAAAAGAACAACCGTGCAACGGCGAACCGGTTTGTCGTTGCCGATGCGCTTGCCGGCCTGCCCTTTCCGGACAAGAGTTTTGATCTGGTCATATCGTCGTACGTTGCACACGGTATCCGGAAGGAACAGCGCCCCCTGCTGTTCAGGGAAGCGAAGCGGCTGGCACGCACGCAGGTGGTTTTCCAGGACTTCAACAGCAGGAGGAAGCTGCTTTCCGATATCGTCGAGTGGCTTGAGGGAGGAAATTACTTCACGTTCATTGAGCACGCACAGGAGGAGATGCAGGACGTGTTCGCCGGTGTGAAGGTACAGTCTCTGGCTGCGCAGGTTGCGTGGTACATTTGCACCCCGTAACGTGATCCAGCGCCGGCAGAGATACCCTGTACGGAGCTGAAAGGAGGCAGGACATGGAATTTATCAGGATACCGGGCACAGGGATCAGGGTGTCGCGCATCGGTCTCGGCACCTGGGCAATCGGCGGATGGATGTGGGGAGGCACGGACGAACAGGCGTCCATCAAAACTATACTCGCTGCACTCGAATCGGGCATCAACCTGATCGACACCGCCCCCATCTACGGGTTCGGCCGTTCCGAAGAGATCGTCGGCAAGGCGATCGCACAGCACGGTAAAAGGGACAGCGTCGTCATCGCGACCAAGGCAGGACTCGAGTGGATGGAAACCAGGGTGTGGCGCAACTCTGGCAGGCAGCGCCTGCTCAAGGAAATTGACGATTCTCTGAAGCGGCTTGGTACCGATTACATCGACATCTATCAGATCCACTGGCCGGACCAAAGTGTTGCGTTCGAAGAAACTGCTCAGACGCTGCTCGATCTTAAACAGCGCGGCACCATCAAGGCTATCGGTGTGAGCAACTACTCCCCTGAGCAGATGGCAGCGTTCGGAAAAACTGCCCTGATCAACACGGCACAACCGCCGTACAACATCTTCGAGCGGGGCATTGAGAAAGACATTTTGCCGTACTGCAAGAACAGCAACATCTCCGTTCTTGCCTACGGCGCGCTGTGCAGGGGCCTGCTGAGCGGCAGGATGAAGCCGGATACCAGCTTTACGGGCGATGACCTGCGCAAGACAGACCCGAAATTCAGGCAGCCGCGCTACGGTCAGTACCTCAACGCCGTGGAAGCGCTCGACCGGTTCGCCCAGAAGAACTACGGAAAACGCGTGATCCATCTTGCCGTGCGCTGGATATTGGATCAGGGTGCGGATATCGCGCTGTGGGGCGCACGCCGCCCCGGGCAGATCGACGCAGTCAGGGAGGTCGAGGGCTGGTCACTGAATGAAAATGCGAAGCGCGAGATCGACCGGATCCTCACCGATGCGATCAAAGAACCGGTCGGGCCGGAGTTCATGGCACCCCCGGCACGCGCACGAGCGTAGACATGCTTTGTGCTGTCCGGGGTCTACGTCTGTGCTAAACCGTTCAGCTCGAGAATCAGGGCGATCTCGTTGCAGTCCGGGAACTGGGGACACTTCAGGCAGTCACTCCAGATCTTTTGGGGCAGCAGGGATTTGTCAACGATCCTGAACCCGAGCTTTTCGAAAAACCCGGGTTTGTAGGTGAGCGAAAAAACCTGGTTTATCTCAAACGCCTGCGCTTCCTCGATGCACGCCTTCACCAGCCGGGTGCCGATCCCCTGACGTGCGTGTTCCTGCTTCACCGCAAGGGAGCGTACCTCCGCGAGCCCGTCCCAGAAGATGTGCATCGCGCACACGCCCACGATCTCGCCTGTGTCGAGCGTGCAGACGCTGTAATCCCTGATATTCTCGTAGATCTCGAGCAGAGACCGCGGAAGCATCTCTCCCTTCTTTGCATACACATCGATCAGCCGCTGCATCTCTTTCACATCACCCATTCTCGCCTTGCGTATCACGTGTTCTCCTTTGCGCTCTTGATAAATTCTTTTGCCTGCCTTCGCGCGAGATCCGTCACATCATCGCCGGACAGCATCCGTGCTATCTCCTCGATCCGTTCCTTTTCGTCAAGCACATCAACAACGACGTCGGTTGTGCCCCGGCCGGCATGCTTGGCCACACGTATATGATAATCACCAAATCCCGCAATTTGAGGGAGATGGGTGATGCAGATGACCTGGTGATACTGCGCGAGCTCTTTGAGTTTCCTGCCCACAATTCCTGCCGTGGTGCCGCCGATGCCTGTATCGATCTCGTCAAAGACGAGCACCGGTACCGGCGACGCGGTGACCAGTGCCCGCTTCATGGCAAGCATGGTCCTCGACAATTCCCCGCCGGATATTATCTCGGTCAAGGGCTTTGCGGGGAATCCGGGGTTCGCCGAAAAATAGAACCGGACGCTGTCCATGCCGTGTGCATTTATTTTTTTGTCCCGGACGGAAAGGGCGTCTTTCTGGTCGTTGTCCGTGATCCTGATCTCGAACACCGCGTCCTTCATCCCGAGCGTTGTGAGCTCCCGGGCAACTGCCTTTCCGAGTGCGGCTGCTGCATGCCGGCGCATTTTTGAAAGGTCCGCGGCTGCACGGTACAGGTCCTGCCCGAGCCGCTCCTGTTCACGGCCAAGCGCTGCGATCTCTTCATCCGCCGAGGTCAGCGCGCCGAGCCGCCGCTCAATACCCTGGCCGTAATTCACCATATCGGCAATGGTTTTGCCGTATTTCTTTTTTAACCGATCGATGAGCCCGATGCGCTGTTCGGTCTGTTCGAGGCGCTGGGGATCCATGTCTATCTTCGACAGGTATGCGCTCAGCTCTGCCGCAACGTCCTTGAGCTCAATGGAGACGGCTTCCACCCGGTCGCCGTACTGCCTCAGATCGGGGTCCACTCCCTGCAGGCCCGCAATGATCTTCAGGACCCTGTGGACCTGTGCAAGGATCCCGTTCTCATCGCCGGCAATGCCGTCGTAGACCGTGTTCAGATCCGCGAGCATACGCTGGGCATTGGTCAGGATTGCGTACTCTCGCTCAAGGCCGGCCTCCTCATCGGGGCGCAGATCTGCTGCCCTGATCTCGGCAAGCTGGAATTTCAGGAGCTCCTCCTCTTTTTTCAGCTCCGCGCTGTCGGATTGGAGCTTTTTGGCGCGTGCCGTGGTCTGCAGCAGCGAAGCGAACAGTGTACCGACCTTGTCCGCTGCCTCGCGGGCTCCTGCATAGGCATCGAGGAGGTGGATATGGGTCTGCTCGTCGAGCAGGCTCTGGTGCTCATGCTGGCCGTGGATGTCCACCAGCAGTTTCGTCAGTCCGGACAGCAGGGAGAGCGTCGACAGTGCGCCGTTGATAGAGACCCTGCTCTTGCCCTGGGCGTTGATGCTGCGCTTCAAGACAAGCTCGTCCTGGACTTCGAAGCCATGCTCCTGAAGGAACACTGCCGCAGGGCTGACGTCCTCCAGATCGAACAGTCC
>JAJYYW010000114.1 GCA_021800575.1 bacterium | reverse complement strand
CATACCCGTTTTGTCGCCGCACCTGATCTTCATGAATGCCTTACCGCTGCTGATCGTGTTTGCCGGTGCGATGAGTTCCATCTGCTGGATGTTGCTGAGCAGTTTGCCGGCGAACCCGTCTATGCCGATACGGACGCTGCCCACGGCCTCTCTGCGGACCCAGGTATGTCCATAATGATAAAAATAATTTTTTCTGACGATAAATCCTCTGATATCGCTCTGCATGCTTTCTTCCTGCACCACTTGTGCGTTGTTTTGTTCGCGGGCACTGACATCGGTATATTGACTGCACCGGGCGTAGTCTCCGGACAAGCACATGCTTTTGGTCTTCATCTGGTCTACAGGGATCATCTTCCTGAGAGGGAATAAGGAGCAGTAGCCGCATACCTGGATTTTCAGGAATGGACATCGTTTGTTGTTTTCCATAATAACCTCCTTTTCCTATAAAGTATTGGTGCATATTTTATGCCAATGACTGCAATGTACATTCCTGAGTATCCTATTGTTTTATTGATAAACTAAATATACAAAAAACAAGCTTATTTTTGGTGTTGTAGAGATAATTGACAGTGTGTTGCATTTATCCACACACCCCTAAGATGGGCGCCTATACCTTTGTGTGCATGCGCGTTTTGGTCAAATTCTGATGACAAACATCGAAAGGCGTTCTATGACAAGCATGAAGGCACTTATGGTGAGAAGAAGCATAACGTTCAAATTGATCGTGTACATCATTGTATTGCTTATCTCTATACTTGGTATTGTCCTGTACCTGAATATCGAGGATCAAAAAAAACAGCTTTTGAACGAGGTGATACGCGGTGCAACGCAGTTCAGCGATACGGTCATCAAGAGTACCAGATACGATATGCTGATGAACCAGCGGAGCAATGTGTACCGTATTATCAAGTATATCGGCATGCAGCAGGGCATCAGCAGGGTGAGGATCTTCAACAAGGACGGTTACATCATGGTGTCCACGGATCCGGCTGAGATCGGAAAATTTGTCAACAAGAGCGTCGAACAGTGCTATGCATGCCACGCGGTGGGAAAACCGCTCGAGAGGCTTTCCACCACCAAGAGGACGCGTATCTTCAATCTGGGGAGCACCAGCAAGGTGCTCGGCATGATTACACCCATTTATAACGAGACCGAGTGTTCCTCTGCATCCTGCCACGCGCACCCGGCGAACCAGAAAGTCCTCGGCGTTCTGGATATCAGCATGTCCCTGAATACCATCGAACGCGAGATCAAGGGGATGGAGGTCCGTTCCATCCTGATCGGCGTTGTAACGATCATCTTTCTCTCGATCCTCATGATCCTTATCATCAAGGGTATCATCGATGCTCCGATCAAGAAGTTGATAGCAGGGGCGAACCGGATAGCCGGGGGAAACCTGGACGAGGAGATCGTCATCACGACCCGCGATGAGATGGGGGAGCTCGCACATGCGTTCAACGACATGATGCATACGTTGAGCGATGCGAAGAACGAGCTGCTCAATCTGGTTGAAACACTGGAGAACAAGGTCGAGGAAAGGACCCACGCGCTGATGGCGGCCCAGGATAACCTGATCCGCTCCGAAAAGCTTGCGTCCATCGGCAAGCTCTCTGCGACCGTCGCACACGAGATCAACAACCCGATAACCGGGGTGCTCACCTACATCAAGCTCATGCTCAGGAAACTCCGGCAGGGAGACACTGGCCCGGAAGACCTCGGTAAGTTTGTCGAGTACCTGTCCGTCATGGAGCGCGAGACCGAACGCACGTCCGGGATCGTCAAGAACCTGCTTGATTTTTCCCGGCAGCGGGAACCGCACTACCGGCTTGCAGACATCAATACTATCCTCGAGGAAACCCTGATGCTGGTCCGCAACCAGATCAACCTGCAGGGCATAGAGGTCGTCAGAGCTTTTTCCGTGCTCCCGCAGACCATGGCTGATGCAGACCAGCTCAAGCAGGCGTTTATGAATATCATCGTCAACGCCTGTGAAGCCATGAAGGAGGGGGAACGCAGGCTCACCATAGAAACAGCGTTTGATACATCGACGCGGGTTATCAGTATTAACATCCAGGACACGGGAAGCGGGATCCCCGAGACAGAGATCAACAAGGTGTTCGAGCCGTTCTATACAACGAAAGAAAAGGGAACAGGACTCGGGCTGGCAGTGGTCTATGGCATCATCACCAAGCACCAGGGCAAGATAGACATCTCCAGCAGTCCGGGACACGGGACCACGGTAAGGGTACTGATACCGGTGCAGGACGAGAAGGGATCGGTGACATAATTGACGGATGAAATATATTTACCTACAACCATACGATGGTTGTGATGATGACATACTCCGGGAGATAGTACAGAGGCTTATGGATACGATACATATACCGGTGCGGGTGTTACCGCAGAGAGAGAGTCCTGTGTACGCGTTCGATCCTGACAGGAAGCAGTACTACTCTACCAAGATCCTGCGCTTCATCGTCAACAGCCACGGTGATGATGCACTCAGAACCATCGGGATCACGGGTGTCGATCTCTTCATACCCATCCTGACCTATGTTTTCGGCGAGGCGCAGCTCGACGGCAAGGCTGCCATTGTGTCCGGGGCACGGCTGCGGCAGGAATACTACGGCCTGAAACCGGACCGGCGCCTGTACGTGGAGCGGCTGTTCAAGGAGGTCATGCACGAGCTCGGGCATACCTTCGGACTCACGCACTGCGAACTGGACAACTGTGTCATGCGCCTGTCGAATACGGTTGCGGGCGTCGATAAAAAAACGGCGGACTTCTGCAGGAACCACCAGGACCAGTTGGACAAAAAAATAAAGGAAGTGGAGAGAGCCTATGGCAAGTAAACCAAGTATCATGATAGTCGACGATGAAGAGATCGTGAGGACGTCCCTGTCGAGCTGGCTGCTTGAGGACGGTTATGAGGTCACGACATGCGAGGGCGGGAAACCGGCACTCGAAGCACTGGGGAACAAGCACTACGATTTGATGCTCGTGGACCTCAAGATGCCCGAGATGGACGGTCTGGAACTCATGAGGGAAGTGAAGAAATCCTGGCCGGACATGCCGATCATCATCATGACTGCCTACGCAACCGTGGACACTGCGGTCAAGGCCATCAAGGAAGGCGCATACGATTACCTGATGAAGCCGTTCGACCCCGAGGAGATATCGCTCACGATTAGAAAGATCATGAAACAGCAGATGCTCGAGCAGGAGAACGTGTTCCTGCGCAAGGAGCTTGCGAAGCAGTTCCAGTTTCATCAGCTCTACAGCAAGAACAAGAAAATGCAGGAGATCTTCGAACTCATCAAGACCGTGGCGAAGACGGACGTCACGGTCCTCATCCATGGCGAGACCGGGACCGGCAAAGAGCTCATCGCGCGGGCCATCCATGCCGAGAGCCTGAGGAAGGACCGGCCGTTTATCCCTGTTTCCTGCGCGTCCCTCACGGAAACGCTCCTCGA
Organism: bacterium; assembly: GCA_021800575.1. Taxonomy (GTDB): domain Bacteria; phylum JAMCPX01; class JAMCPX01; order JAMCPX01; family JAMCPX01; genus JAJYLM01. The sequence continues at coordinate 2,152 of JAJYYW010000114.1, read as the reverse complement.
GAGCGAGCTGTTCGGACATGAGAAGGGCTCGTTTACCGGAGCATCGAACATGGTGAAGGGCATGTTCGAGATGGCAGACCGGGGCACCATTTTTCTCGACGAAATAGGAGACATCAGTCCGAAATTGCAGATGGACCTGCTCCGGGTTCTCGAAACAAAGGAGATCGTGCGTATCGGCAGCACCCTGCCCATACCCGTCGACGTCAGGGTGATCGCTGCAACGAACAAGGACCTCGGCAAGGCCATCGACGCGGGTACGTTCAGGGAAGACCTCTACTACCGGCTGAACGTCATAACGATCGACATCCCTCCGCTGCGCGAGAAACCCGAGGACATACCGCTGCTGATCGACCAGCTGATTGAAAAAGTTAATATCGAGACCGGAAAGTCCGTGAAGCGGGTGAGCGAAGACGCCATGGCACTGCTCATGCAATACCGGTGGCCCGGCAACATCCGGGAGCTGAAGAATGTCATCGAGCGGAGTGTGGTGCTGGCAAAGGAGGACCTCATAACGCTCAACGAGATCGGCCCCTGCGTGGGACGCATAGCCCGGGACACAGCAGTCACGGGTGATATGTCGCTCGAAGCCATGGAACGCAGCCATGTTGCCGCCGTGCTGAAGCAGAACAACTGGAACATCAGCACGACCGCACAGGTTCTCGGGATAGACAGGACCACCCTGTACAAGAAGATCAAAAAGTATAACCTCGAACAGGACAAACAATAAGACTCCATGGAAAACAAGGCCAACTTCTGGGAACATATTGAGGAGTTGAGAAAACGGCTCATCATAGCCTTTCTCTTCGTGGCTGCCGGTGCGACCGCAGGGTTTTATTTTGCCGAGGATCTGCTGCGGTTCGTAGAATTTCCCCTGCACGAGCGGTTTCATGTCCTGCTGCACGCCCCCTATATCCAGCTCATCCACAACAAGCCCATGAAGCTGGTTTTTATTACCCCCATCGAGGCCATCTGGACGTACCTGAAGCTCGGGGTGATAGCGGGGCTTGTCCTCACGCTGCCTCTGGTGTTGTACGAGCTGTGGCTGTTCATCAAGCCCGGACTCTACCCTCAGGAGCGCACGTATGTCCGCCTGTTCGTCATCGCCGGCGGTGTTTTTTTCCTGATCGGAGGTGCGTTCAGTTTTTTCATCATCCTGCCGTTCGCGATTCATTTTCTGCTGGGTATCGGCGGCGGCAACCTGGTCCCCATGCTCAGTGTCGGGGAATATGTCGATTTCTGTCTCCAGTTCATCCTTTCATTCGGGCTTATCTTTGAGCTGCCCTTCGTTATCCTGATCCTCGTCGCGATGGGCATAGTGACACCCCAGGGCCTTGCAGCGAAAAGACGCTACGCGATCGTGGGCGCGTTTATTCTCGGGGCGGTGTTCAGCCCGAGCCCGGATGTGTTCAACCAGACGCTCGTGGCAATCCCCCTGATCGTACTGTACGAGCTTGGCATCATCCTGGCGAGGATGTTTGTCCGCAAGCGGAAAAAACCGGAAGAACAGCCCCCGGCCTGAACGATCTGCCTGTTCCGGTTTTCCGGAGTACGGCGCCCCCTGCCGGGATCCCGGTATTTGCAATTAGTGCTGATACGATATATGTTTTAAAAACTATAAGAATGGAGATCACGATGATGAATCAGATGAGTCAGATGAACCGTATGCAGATGATAAAGCAGAAGATCGATTCGCTGCCGCAGGGCAGTGTTTCGCCGTCCAACCATTACTGGTGCGTGACGTGCAAGAAATTTTTTGTTCTGGACAAGCCGGTATGCCCGTACATGTCCGGTATGTGTGTCAATACGCCGATCGCCGTTGAAAACCATGCACCGGAGAGCACCGAGGCGCTTGAAAAATTCGGTCTGTTCTACCCGAAAATCCCGCAGAGGATTCTGAGCGCCGTGATCCGGGACAGCTACCCGGAAGCCGGACAGCAGCTTGCCGGCATCTATCTGGATTTTCTCGACGAATGGAAGTTTTCCCTGTCCAGGCAGCAGCCGCTGCAGACCATGAAGAGCTTTATCATCCTGGTTTCGGGTTGTGAGACCGCGCAGAGGATAAACACGCAATCGGTCACCTTTGTCCTGATGGACGCCGGGAAGCTATGGGACAAGGACAAGATACAGAGGGTGCTCGCCGGCGGTCTTTCGT
>JAJYYW010000113.1 GCA_021800575.1 bacterium | reverse complement strand
TGTTCAATGAACCGTGGGGCGGGAGTTTTACCGGATCGACGTTCGAGAAAAACTATCTGGCCCTTTTTTACCGAAAGGTCATCGATGCAATCAGGACGGAAGACCCCGGCGCCATGATATTCTTCGAGCCGTACGTACTCTCCGGAGGCATACCCCAGAGCAATCTGCCGCCCTTGCAGAGATCGGATATCGTCTATGCACCGCACTACTATGTGCCGGGCGCTTTAACCGGCCCTGTCAGCAACGTTCCTGCAGCTATCACCGGCATCGATGATGATCTGACACTCGTTCAGCAGAAAGCACAACAGCTGGGCACACCGGCACTGCTGGGAGAATTCGGCGCTTATCCGGTCACCGGTACCAGCGGTATCGATCTGATCCAGGGTTACTATGACATGCTGGACAAGCACCTCATGGGAGGCACCATCTGGGACTACGCGGTTGCCGATACGTGGAACAACGAGGACATGAGTCTTGTGAATCCCGACCTGAGCGAGCGGCCGTACGTCAATGCCGTGATCCGGCCGTATCCCATGGCAATCGCCGGCATCCCGACGCTCATAAGCTTCAGCACGACCACCGGTGATTTCAGACTCGAGTTCAGTGGAACCGGTGTGACCGCACCAACCGTCATTGCTATCCCGCCGCAGGTCTACCCGCAGGGTATATCCGTTCAGGTCAGCGACGGCACCTCTGCCATCGACCCCGTATCAAACGAGTTATACTTCACCACGACAGCCGGCAGCAGCCAGCACTGGATCACCATCGCACCGAAATAACCGGTCATTGGGATCACCCATTGATTATTGTTTCAAGGGGTTGTGAGAAACTTTATCTTTCTGCCGATAAGAGTGATGCGATTTGCCGGAACGTGTAATACTTTTTCAGAAATTCCGGTAAACCCGAAGCCATTCCACCGGTAGGTTGTGACAATGCGTCCATTCTTGTTGCGGTCCGGCAGGAGGAAGGAACTTGCCCTGTGAAGGGCGAATAACACGGGCTTTTTTCCACCATCCTGTCTTATGAAGACTGCATCCAGCAAGGGCCTGCTCAGTGCGCTTCCCCGCCATAATGCTCTCAACCCAAAGCCGATGCTGTAGAGGTAGACCCGTTTGTCTATCTTGTTGTCAATGGATGAATAAACCTTTTCGATCAGCATGACTTTGTCAATCCCGTTACCGCTCAGATCAACCGTTTGCAATCGAACGATGGGCATATAAGGACTTCTGAAGATAACATGTCCGGTTGAAATGTCGGAGAGCTCGATACGGGAGAATTCCGGTGCACCGTGTTTCTGTGCCAGGACGAGCCGGCTCTCTTTTCCGTGTTCTGTGAACACGCCGGTCCACGTTTTTGTAAGCGTATGCCTACAGGAGGCAAGGAGGATGTTCTCACGGGAATAAACGTCCGCGTCCGGGAGTACATACGGTTTGAAAGAGTTCATCGGCGTGCTGACAGCAATAAGCTTGCAGGCGAGCCTGCCGTCTTTATCTATAGAGCAACGCAACACCGCACCCTGTTTTGTTTCCTCATATTTCTGATCGAACAGAAAGTTGCCGAGTGAGTAAACAACGGGCACATGCCCTATGCATTCTACCCCGCCGACAACATGGGGATGCGCTCCGACAATAATATCGGCCCCTGCTTTTACAAACATCGATGCCAATTTCTTCATTCTGTTTGTCGGAAGATCATCGAGCTCCCTGCCCCAATGCATGAATACCGCGACCAGCGTACATCTTTCTTTGAGCCATCTGATGGTATGAAAGACCTTTGCTGAATCCGGTTCCGGCATGAATTTTCTGTCACCCGGAGCATTGACGACATCCGTCAATGCGATAATGCCCATGTTCCCGTCATCTGTACGGAGGATCGTAAAGTAATCCCGACCTCCGAGCGGTACAATGCCCATCTTTTTAAGGCTGCGCAGGCCTGCTTCCATACCACCAGTGCCAAGATCGAGCGAATGGTTGTTTTCAAGACCCAGGACATCGAACGGCGCAAGTGCTCGCAGGTTCGATGGGTTTATGAAGAAGCAGGGATTGTGCCCCTGAACACACGACGAAGCACTTCCTGTGGCACCTTCGAGGTTGGCGATGTTGACGGCACCGCTATCGAGCAAGGTACGTACGCCGGTCCATGGCGCATCAATACCTTCATAGTTGATCATCCTGGCAACACCCCGCGAGAGAAGTACGTCGCCATAGAATTGTATCGATTCAGCCTGTACCTGCAAAGGAAGGAGACACAGCATGGAAATAAACAAAAAAATTGTCCAAGATTTTCTCTTTTTTAAAAAAGGGTCATGAGATCTCATTGCAGGAGATACGCCTATTGGTTTGGCAAGTTCTTTCCGGTCGAGCCATCATAATAGCCGCGTATCCATTCCGGCAGTTGCTTCTCCTTCGGTACGCCGTCGTCAAACTGGCTGCGCCATCTGTTGTCGTTCCACACATCATTGTTGCTGGAGCGAAACTCGTAGTATGAATACGCGGGCCCCTGTACGATTTCCCGCTTTCCGAAAAACGGTACTATCACGTCCAGCTCGCTGGCAGGTCCGATTGCCTCATACAGGGTCTGTGAAAAGTCTTTCTGGACATCAACGATCCTCTCGATCGGATCCGGGTTTACGAAGTCATTGCCGCCATATCCGTGTGAATTCAAACTATACATAATCAGGGTAAAATATTCTATCGCCCTGCCGACATAGAGGATCTCGCTGTATTCGGAGTCTGTTAAAGGTTTGTTGTCCAACTCTTTCTGGGCAATCGTGCCAAGCATCCTGATGTGCTGCCTGTAGGTCTCGATCCTGCCGATGACAGCGTCCCTTAATGCCGGATCCGTTATTGTGCTCTTATAATGATCTTCCAAATGTTTGAAACCTGCATCGAGCTGCGTGAAAAACAACGGATACGGTTCGACATAGCCCCGAGGCACCTGTTTATTGAGTTCCTCGTAGCCGGCTTCCCCGCATTCTGCCGAAATCTCTTCCACATAGGCAACAGTCTGATATCTGAGATCGACCCAGCTTCCCAATGCTGTATTCAATTCCTTTCTGCGCCATGCCTCTGTGTGCGTAAATGCCGGCGCATTCCTGGGCGGCGACTGCATGAGCGTTCTGAGCAGGTTCAACCAGACAAGATAAATGTTCTGGTTCCATACGCTGTCCGGTAATTTATTGATATAGTCTGTAACATCATCGAGTTTTTTTTCATAATGCGCATATCTGCCTTCTTGAAACTCATTCAGCAGTATTTCTTTTGCTTCGTTGGATCCTAACGATGCCATGATGTCCATTCCTAAAGGAAGCGTACGTGGATTTGTGTCTGTTCCAACAGGATTACCGGAATGGTAGGTCAAATTATCAAATACAAAGGCATCCATAGTGTAAATAAAAGGAAGCAAAATAAAATCAGGCTTGATACGTATCCACGGAAGTGAAGGCTTCACGTCAGGCAGTTCCGTACCCTCCGAAAGTTCGCTCAACGTGAGTGGTGAGTAATATCTGGACTCTCCGATCAGGTTTTTCAAGACAAGATTAATATGCTCTATCTGGTTGCGTACCTTGGGCGTATTGGTAATTTCAAGTATACGCGTAACGGCGGCACGTTGGACAGGATCGCTCAGATCAAACTTGAATTGAAACCATTTCAATGCCCTGAAATAGCCATGCAGCTCCTTCTCCCTTTCGTATTTTCCGCGGATGCGAAAATTGGAATAGTCTATTTCTTTATTAAATAAAGACGTTCCGCTCCCATTCGCCTGTTTAATCTTTTCAATTTCTTTTCTTACAAAAAGAGGTACGTCTTTCCGGGCATCGGGTTGTATGAGGAGCAAACCTATGAGGAAAAAGTTCTGTATGTCCTGCGGATCGTTTTTTGCTCTGGCTGCTTCATAAGCTGTGCTCGCAAATGTCTTGAGGTTGTCTTTGAGTTCAAACTTTTCCGTGTACCCAAGAAGTGTTGAAAATGCTGCATAAAAAGTTTCAAGCACCGAATCAGTTGTAACAAAGTAGGGTCTCTGAATCATGTCCGATACACCGCACCCCTGGTACAACTCGCTTTCATAGAGATTGTACAGCTGATTGTATCCGGTGTAGCGGAACAGCAAATCATTCTTTGTAATCTTTTGCTGCTGCGATGCAGTGTAAGCATACTGCCACCAGTTTGTAATATCGCCCCAGGGGTCATTGACCGGCTCCATGGCAAGCACGCTACGGCCGTCTTTTTTATAGGTATAAGCGACTGACTTGCCGTCCGGAAAGAAATCGGGCAACGAGGTCACGTCCTTGCCTTGCAATATGACTTCTTTCTGTAATGTGTTGCCGGTAAACAAATGAGCGGCATGGGTCTTAAGATTATATGACAGAAAGGCGCTCTGGTTCGGCGACCACAGTATCGCTCCCTTTGTGACTGGAAGCTTTAAGGATATGCTTTTCCACCATGTGTAATAGCCATAACCCATTGCGTAATGTTTGCCGTCATCTGAAGTATAGAGAATCATGTCACCGTTCTGCGACCACCTTGGATAATTACCACCCTGTGTAATAAATTGCTCGGGAGGGTTATTAAATTCTTTCCATAATTTGGGATTGCTGTATTTATCAATGAGGCCGGGCGGTATGGTCAGCGGTCTGTCGTCATCGCCGTTCTCCCTTACCCACCATATATCATTTCTGCCGTGCTTCTCCGAGACGTATGCTATGCGATAATGCTGATCGAATGTGTCGGGTGAATAAACGGGCCTGGATTTATTTCTCGTCGGGTCTTTGGTTACCTGAAATAGCTGTTTCTGGTGCAGGTCGTAGGTGTATATTTCTGAGACGCCATCCTTTGTGCCTGCAAACACAAGCTTTTCCCCATCGGCATTCCATGACGGATTTGCGTATCCATCCAGACCCGGGTGCACTATAGAAACAGACCCGGAGGGCAGGCTTGCGATAGCAATGACGGTCTTTTGACCGTTCTGCCGAATGAAGACAATCTTGCTTCCATCCGGAGAGACCTTCGGATCAAACGCGTCACCGCTTTTCATGGTGATCTCTTTAAAAGTATTCACTTTGAATTTTACCGGCACAACCGTTATCGGCGAATCACTATCGATATTGACCCCTTCAATCGTCACATCCGGTATCTTCGGTGGTGTATTTTGGTCATAGTCCGCCGAAGGTGCGGCAGGTTGTTCTGCGCCCGTATTCTGAGCTGTAGAATCTGTATGCTGGTCTGCTCTCTGATGATGAACACTAACCGATCGGGATTTTGAGGCCGGGTTTATCTGATTGTACAGGACAAGTGCTCCGATAATACACAGTCCTATGACATTGAGCACAAGCAATGACAACTCTCTCTGAGTTAGTTTACGCATGCTCTTGTTTTATTACATAAATATTCAAAGAAAAGCAACTCGACAACAGGATGCCGCCTACCGTACAGATTGTCGAATATCAGCGGTGCCAATTGGTTCATCAATTGACTCAATATTTTTCGCTTTCCCAAACCTCTTAACGAACTTGCTATACGGTGCGTCTTCTGCATCGGAAAACTTCATGTGCCAAATGTGAAGCTTTGCCCCCGGAGGTAACATTAAAATAGACGATGATTTTTTTTGCATCTATGGAGACGGCCATGAAAAATCTTCCGGCTTT
>JAJYYW010000112.1 GCA_021800575.1 bacterium | reverse complement strand
CGTATCTACGCGTTCCGCTCACTGTTCGCGCTTTCCGGCTGTCTACCAGGTGCTATCCTCAGAAGGGATACAACGGGTTTTGCTCAAGCGATTTTCCATCCCATTCGTGCTTCCTCTTCGGCAGTGGCGTTCTTTCGGGCCCTGGCTCGTACTGTGTGTTCTTGCATTCACGTGCGGATGCGAGCGATTCAAGCCTGCGCACATCGAAACGGTTTATGTCACGGCCCAAAAGATGTACCTGCGCGATCGCGTGGCCCCGGTTTCCAGACGCGTTGCCGAAGTAGTCAACGGCGAGCCCCTGCAGGTGCTCGATCGCCAACCCCGCTTTCTCAAGGTGAAGACGCAGAAGAACCAGGTGGGATGGATCGTCGAGCGAGCCGTCATAGACGAAGCAACCTACAAGCAGAAGGATTGCTCTGCCTTCGTCTCGCAATGACAATAATTCGGGTTATGTCCTCATCATCACCCTGCTCGCGCTGGTGGCGCTGACCGTGGCAGGCATGGGGGCCATGATGATAGCGACAACGGATGTCAGTCTGTCCGGCAACCAGAGGACGCAGATCGCGGCGCGGCAGGCGTCCCTCGCCGGCGTCAATACCGGTATGGCAAGCCTTTGCAGCCGTCCCTATTATGTTGCAGGAAACCCGAATTATATCGCATCCAGTGTTAATGGATCCTACATCAACAAGCCGGTGTCTTCGCCGCCGACGTCGTTTTACAACGGCATTTACAGCACCCCTGTGCCGACAGCCAATGCAGGATCAAGCTATGCAGTCGGGTACTTTACGCCGACAGTCAACCCGAATCTTCCCATCAGCCAGCTTGCCTCTGTCTACGGACCCAGCAGTGTCAGCGGCTCACGGGCAAGTACTATGCCAACGAGCTTCGGTTTTGGCGGTAATACCTATACCATCGGACCAGTTATAGGCACTGCAGGCACGGCGAGCATGGAATGTGAACAGGTCGTTTATTACGGCTCACCCAAATAACGCCGACCCAAAAGGAGAATGTTATGAACACAAGAAAACTCGTTAAATATATACTCATGGCAGGTATCATGTTCCTGATGATAGATTCCTTCCCTCCCAAAGGCGTCGGGGACGACACCTCCCTGTTCTTAAACCCGGTGATCAACCCGCCGCCGCCGGATGTCGCCATATTGCTCGACACATCCGGATCAATGACTTCATTGCCCTGCGCAGTGCCGGACGGAGAGGATGCATGCGGTATCGATGCAAACAATAACTCTCCATATTTTGTGAATATTATTGGATACAAACCGAACCATGATTATGGATATGATGCAAGCAACCCCACGTGTTTTGACAGCAATATAAATCCCGGCGGGGAAGGGTGCTTTTATGGGGGAACCTCCTTAGGTTCAAGCTCGGAGGGGCCGTTGGGTGAAAATAAGACACCGAGTGGATCTCACGTGTATATCAATGGCTACTTCACCTATCCGCCGGGATATTGCCGCCCAGTTGTTTCTAAGGGACCAGGCGGCACTATCACCTCTTACTGGTATGACTGCGGTACGATTACCTACTTCTGCAACCATATTAATTATACCACCTATTCCAGGAACCAGTGTTATAATCAAATGCAGAATTACGGCTACTGGTACTGGGGGTATGATTATTCCGGCGGGATCTCGTTTTATACCGGCAACCTCTTAAATTATTACCCTCCCAAGTTCGTAGTTACCAGAAAGGTTATCAGCGACCTCATTGATTACAATAATACCCAGTATGCAAGCGGCAAGGGGGTACGGATCGGTGTATTCTCGTTTAACGGGAGTTCGAGCGGCGCCAAGACAGATGTCCCGATATCACCGCCCTGTTCCCAGCTCGGTACACCGCCGTCGAGGGATAATTATTTGAACAGCATCTACAGCCTGACCTGGGACCACGGCACGCCACTTGCCGGTGCTGCCATTCAGGTGGGCTCGTATTTTGCAAACAACAAGACCAATGGGGATTGGTATAATGAGCTTGCGTGTAATAGTAACACGTACTGCAGTTCCGGTGCATCCAATGCAGGTAGTGCAGGCGGGTCGGATGACTCATGGTGCGGTACCGGCACCTCTGCTTCAAACTCCGGAGGGCCATTCCCCTGCGAGAAGAACTTTATGATCATCATGACTGACGGTAATGAGAATACCGGCCCTTACAATTTGACGAATTGGCCTATCGGCAGCTACCATCATGCCAATTATTATGATAATGGTGCATGTGATGGTGCGCCGAACGACACGTGTAATATAGCCGCTGTCGCAGGGTTTTTGAATAAATACAGCATCCGGCCTCCCAACGAGGCGGCGTGCACAACCAATGTGGATACATACACCATTGGATTTGCAGGCACCTCGGCAGAACATCAGGTACTGAACACGTATGCCCTGCAGCAGGCTGCGAACCTCGGCGGCGGACTGTTTGCACCGGCAAGCAATCCACAGAGCCTCGAGCAGGCACTGTACACGTTTTTTGCGAACATCATCCAGAAGAACCGTACCTATGGAACGCCGAGCTTGCCTCAGCTTGTTACCGAGGGACTCAGTGGTACTTCAACGACGAGTGTTTTCAAGGCGTACATTGCGTCATTCGTTCCGAAGAACCAGGATTTCTGGGTTGGGCATCTCAGGGAATACACCGGCGCTGCAAACTCTGCCGGCACCATCAGCCTGTACGATACGAACGGCATACCGTTTACCGGTAATACATCAACAGCAGGACAGTGCAGCTTCTCCGAGTATGTACCGCCTCCGAAATGGGACGCTGGTGCAGACCTCTCAGACACCACCCTGCCCAAGTGTACCGCGAATGTGGATGATATCGGGCTCAATGCACCGCCGTGTTACCTTGCACCGAACCTGCGCAATGTGTACACAGTGACGCCGAGTTTGCTTTCAGGATTTACGGCCCCTTCAATAGCAACAGGCAGTCCGTTCACCACATGGTCCGCAGGTGGAGATAGCCTGCTTAGCTCTGGTCAGGCATTTACGACATCGAACACCAATCTTCAGCCTGCTGACTTTGGTGTTACCGATACGACAACCATGGATAATATCGTAGATTACGTGCTCGGGCCCAAACAAGATGGTATCCATGTCCTGGGAGACATATTCCATTCAGACCCAACCCTGATAAACACGGATTCGCTGGCAGGGGACTGGGTACAGCTGTCTGATCCGCAGATAACATCGCTGGATTACCAGCAGTATCTCAATGCCGTCTATAACAGGCCTCAGATTGTTATAGCAGGCGCCGATGACGGTATGATCCACGCATTCTATGCCGGCGGCTACGAGGGTGGCGCTACGATCAATGCAGCCGGGAATTACGTGCCTGACGGGAACGCTCAGTTCGACTACGGAACAGGACAGGAAGTCTGGGCATTTATCCCGTACGATCTCCTGCCCAAGCTCCAGTACATGTATAACCCTGCCTTGGTGCAGACAACAACAACAGGCCAGTACTGGACAACAGAGGGCATTTATACGACCACATCAACGTCACATGTTTACTACGTTGATGCCTCACCCTTTGTAAGGGACGTCTACCTGCCGAACGTTAACAATGGTCTTGGTTTGAGCGGAAACGCCGCTTTCTGGCATACTATCATGATCATCGGTGAACGGCTGGGCGGTACGTACTATATCTGCCTTGATATAACCAATACCCTGCACCCGAAGTTTATGTGGGAGTTTACGACAAACGACATGGGCTTTACCTTTGGCGAGGTTGCGCCGAATCCACCGCCCATCGGACCTGTTTGGCTCAATTATGATCCTGCAACGGGCAGTACATTGGCATCACCTGCACTTCGGTGGGTTGCCCTGCTCAATGGCGGCTGGAGCCCGTCCAACATCACGCCGGTACGGGGAAATGCATTCTATATGGTCGACATTGCGACCGGCAAGCTTGTGTGGAAGTATGACAGTCAGGATAATGCGAACATGTCTGCGCCCATAGCGGCAACGCCGATCGGCATCACACAGGGCATGCTCGGAACCATCCATCCATGGTGGATGGAGGCCTTTGTTCCGGACCTCGGCGGCCAGTTATGGCAGTTCTCATTCCTCCATCTTGGTGACAATCCGCCGGGTGTATGGGCTGGCAGTCTGGGCAGTGGTATCGTTCAAACGTGTCTCTCTTCCTCAGACACCAACTGTTTCTCAGGTCAGCGCGTGTTTGCGGCGCAGAACCCACCGCCGGCACAGCGGAATCAGGGACAGGAGTTCTATTATCAGCCCAGTGCCATTGGTGATCCGTGCGGGGATCTCTGGCTTGGTATTGCTGCAGGAAGCAGAAATGATCCCTTGAGCTGTACGCCGATCAATAACCTGTACGAGATCAACACCCCGATGCCGTACGTGGCACAGACGCCGCTTCTGACCGGCAATAACCTGACCCAATTGACGAGTCTCAGCGGCCTGAACTCAGGTCTGTGCGGCGCAGGTGCCGGATGGTGGGTTACTCTATCATCGTTTACCAATACAGCAATGGGGACCAAGAGCTTGAGCATCCCGTATGCGACTGGCGGTGTCGAATACTTTAGCGTATTTACGCCGGACCAGAATGCATGTATAGCTCCCGGGACCAGTACATTCAGCTGTAACGTACTCGGCGGTACAGGTACCATGCTGGGCATGGCAATCTACCAGATCCCGGGTACCGGCTACAAAACAGGACAATTAGTGTTTGCAAAATCGACCGAGCAAGGCATTCCATCACCGCCCATACCGGTGACCAGCATTGTCGGATCGGGTTCTGGCAGCGGGGGCAGTACGTCACAGCCAACGCCGTTTACCATACCGTCCTGCGGGAGCGGGGCAGGGAGCATGGCTTTGAGCACCCAGATATACGGATCAACATCCGAAGGTGCTATCTTCAACGTTGGTTCCATATCGGGCTCGAATATGCTCATGTATCCTATCCTGCAATTGTGCATACCGAAGAGCACGGAAAGCACGTATATGAGCCCTCAGAATGTCTGGAGTACGCACGGCGGCAGGTAGGAATTTAATTGTATGATGTAATTTAAGGAAGTTACTGCATTAGGCGGGCGAAAGCCCGCCTTTTTGTTGGTGATCTGAGATAAACGTAAAAACCACTGTCTTTGGCTGTGATAATAGAACATAGGCTTTGCCGGTTTGGTGTCATTCCCACGAACGTGGAAATCTAAAATTTTTTACGGAAATGATAAAAAACTGGATTCCCGTTTCCACGGGAATGACATTGTGTGGTTCTTCAGAAGCCACTGCCTATTGCGGTGGTAGTTCACGGTAGCAGCTTGACAAAATACGCAGAGGTTGTAGTATTATACTATGAAAAATGTATTCAAACTGAGTATAACAGGTATTACAACAGTCCTTATGATAGCAGGGTGCAGCAATGCAGCGAACGAACAGAAGACTGCGAACGCACCAAAGGCAGTCTATGCAATCAACTATAAAGCTTCAACCCATGAATTAACCATAAAATCCATCAATGTGACGCCTTCTCGTGCAGGACAAAACCTGACACCGGATGCCGGTGTATTTCAGGTGGGGAATGCCGTTTTTAATGGTACATCCATTACTGCTCCGGTTTATGTCACGAATAATGATACAAGCGATTGGACCGGTGTGGAGATGCAGGCTTACACCCTGTCTTCCGGGTCTGCAACCGTCTGCGATGCCGATCTTGGC
>JAJYYW010000111.1 GCA_021800575.1 bacterium | reverse complement strand
GGCTTCAAATCACGGTGCACAACACCATGCTCGTGCGCATACGCAAGTGCCCGGGCAATCTGCACTGCGATGATAAGACCGATATGCAGGGGAAGCGGACCCGATGTTTCGATGATCTTTGCGAGGTCTGCACCGTCCATATATTCCATGGCAATGTAGTACGATCCCTTTTTGTGCCAGAACTCAATGACAGTGATGATGTTCTCATGCTGGAGTCTGGCGACCGCCTTTGCCTCCTGTTCGAAGCGTGCGACGACCTCCGCATCCTCCTGAAAAGCCGACTTGAGCTCCTTGATGACAACGAAACGGTCCAGGGTGGTCTGCCGGGCCTTGTAGATGACCCCCATCCCGCCGGCAGCAATCTTTTCTATGATCTCAAAATTGCCGATAGTCGTTGCCATGGTCCCGGTATCCTCACGCCGCCGGCAACAAAGACGTGCCTGTTTCTCTAACCTTTGCAACCATACCTGCCCCCTCATCCTTTCATAAAACAAGGCACACCTTGATTGCAAGAATAATAGTATTGACCCGGAAAGGGAGTGCGGACATTATTTGACCGCTGCAGGTGGCTTACAGCGAGTATGCAGTTGCAACCCCGCTTCATGTATGTCATACTCTTGATAAGAGAGGGGATTATGAAACTATTTATTGCAATAGGTCTCACAGCACTCGTTCTCACATCCGGAGGATGTTCGGGCACGTCCTCTTCTTCTGCTGGCCCAGTTGTTTATTTTCACCCCGAACACGCATCGTCCGGTCTCGTCTACCGATCCATACCTTTTCCCAATGATCTGTATATATCAGGCGCAACCTACAGTGCTACTGCGCCCAATGCAATAGCCCCGGCAACGGATCCCAACCTCGCTCAACGACCAGCGCTCAATGACATGCTGATACCCATGATGAACCAGATACATGGGTTCGGAACATCAAGCGCCATCCTGTTCAGCCTTTCCGGCGAAATCGATATGTCCACCCTGCCCCGGACAGTCCAGGCATCGGTGCAACCGACTGCGAGCGCGTTCATCATCGATATCGATCAGGGCTCGCCGGATTACGGAAACATGACACCGGCGGTATTTGTCTTTACCGCAACATCGTACAACGGTACCGACTATCTCAATACACTCGGTATCGTACCGGCATACGGGTACCCCCTCGAGCAGGGGACACGATATGCCGTCGTCATTACCACCAAGGTCAAAGGACTCAATCATGGCGCCCTTTCCGCAGACGCGGATTTCACTGCCATCAAAACGTCATCCACGCTGCCGGACCCCGAGCTCGAGAAGGCGCGCGAGCTGTATGCCCCGTTATTTTCTCTTCTTGCAAAGCCGCCGTACAATCTCGGGTACAACGACATCGCGGGAGCAACCGTATTCACGACCGAACAGATAACACCGGTCCTGCAGGACATCATGACGCAGCTTGCGGCAACGCCTCTGCCCATACCCTATTTCACCGCATCGACAATGACACCGTCCACCATCATTTCCGAGTCGACCTTTTTGTACACCACGGGCGCGTTTTCATCGCCTGATTACCTGCCTGACCCGGTGTCCGGATCCATACAGGTTGACGCCGCGAACGGCGCTCCCATCGTGCAGGGCTGGGAAACACTGTATTTCTCCGTCACGGTACCTGCTGTCCCCCCTCCTGCCGGCGGCTATCCGGTAGCGATCATACAGCACGGCCTGGGCAGCGACCGCGGACAGATTATCCTTGCCGTTGCAGACCAGTTCGCACAGCACGGCATAGCGTGCGTGAGCATCAATGCAGTCGATCACGGTGACAGGACACCGACGGGGACCAATGCAACATATGATTTTCTCAACTTTGCGGAGCCCTTCGCTATCCGCGACCATTTCATCCAAACTGCGACCGACATCATCCAGCTCTCGCGCCTGCTCCAGAGTCCCACGCTCACGACCTGGCTGACGACAAACATGGGCAGGCCCATCAGGTTCAATACAACGAACGATGCCAATCCAAGCGCCTACATCGGACAGTCCCTCGGCGGTATTATCGGCAGCCTGTATATGGGCGTCGCGCCGTATACCAGGAATGCGGTCATCAACGTGGGTGGGGGAGAGCTGTCAGCCCTGCTGTTGAATTCCCCGGTCATCTATACGGAGTTCATGCCCATCATCTCGGGCATCCTTGCACTCCCCTCGTGGATCACGCCCACGATTGCGACAGACGAAGTGGTCATGTTCCAGTCTCTGATCGACCCCGGTGACCCTATCAATTACGGCCGCTTTGCAATCCGCCAACCGCTCTCAGCCCTCGGTTTCACCAAACAGATATTGTTTCAGATGGCAGACCTTGATCAGCTTGTCCCGCATCTCACCACCGAGGGCGAGGCAACGGCCATGGGTATCACCGGCGTGTCGAGGGGTGATGCCAACCCGATCATCATCCTCCCCTTTTTCACCTTTACGACCTATACGCCACCGGTCGCCATGAACGGCATATTCCAGTATTACGGTACGCACGGTATGCTCAACACCCCGATGGACACCGTGGATCTCGAAGAAACCTATCCGTTTGCCAAGCTGCCCAGCCCGCTCGCCGTGACCAACCCCATGATCCAGGTACAGGATCAGGCAGCGGTATTTCTGACATCGGGTACCATTATCAACCCATACGCTCCGTAGGGGCGTAAAAAGAACCGGAAGGAGCTTGTTATGACCGATCAAAAAGAAGGAACCATATCACGGGAAACGCGGGGAACTATCTTCCTCATCGGCATCGACCGCCCTGCAAAACGCAATGCCTTTACCTGGTCCATGCTCAACGAGCTGAGCACCGCGTACACGGAGTATGAACAGGATCCGAACCTGCGGTGCGCTGTCGTGTTCGGACACGGCGAGCACTTCACCTCGGGCCTCGACCTCGCGGACGTCGGTCCGAAGATCAAGGAA
Source organism: bacterium (assembly GCA_021800575.1). Lineage (GTDB taxonomy): Bacteria > JAMCPX01 > JAMCPX01 > JAMCPX01 > JAMCPX01 > JAJYLM01. The sequence goes on along the minus strand of JAJYYW010000111.1, from coordinate 2,772 downwards.
GGACAATCGTTTATCAGCTCCGATAAAATCGATCCCTGGGCTTTATACGGCAAGGCACGCACCAAGCCGATGATCTGCGCAATCAGGGGCTACTGCATGACCGTAGGAATAGAGCTTTCGCTTGCCGCGGACATCATTGTCGCCGCATCCGACACGAAGTTTCTCCAGATAGAGATCAAGCGCGGCATCTATCCCTTCGGCGGGGCGACCATCCGCATGGTACAAGCAGCAGGCTGGGGAAACGCCATGCGGTACCTGCTCACCGGGGACGAGATAAGCGCCTCTGAAGCATACCGCATCGGGCTCGTACAAGAGGTCACTGCCCCGGGCAATGAGCTGGACCGTGCTCTGGAGATAGCACAAACTATAGCGCAGCAGGCACCGCTCGGCGTACAGGCAACCCTTGCATCCGCGCGGATCGCAATCAAGAAAGGGGTTGAAGCCGCTGCTGCTGACCTGGTGCCGCGGGTCATGAAGCTGATGAACACCCAGGACGCGCAGGAAGGCCTGATGGCGATGCTGGAAAAGCGCCCGGGACGGTTCACGGGGAAATAGGTCCGCTCTGCAGGCCGGTCAGACCTGTGATTGGCAATACGGCAAGGGCATGATCGACGATGCCCTTACTGCCGGTAGCCTTCCATGAACTTTTCACCGTGCGCTATGCCGGCGTTATACGCCTCCCTGAGGCGCGCCGGGTTTGTCGTTGACCTGCCGATCCTGAGGCCTTCGGGAGGTGCTACCTCACGCACCCGCACGCCGCGCGGAGGATGCCTGATGAATTCAACCGCCTTCATGTACGTGGCAGGCCTGTTCTGCAATGCCCTGCCCAGCATGCCCTGTTTTCTGAATAGGAACGGGTAGAGAAACGCGATACTGCTCTGTTTTTTGACATACGATGAGGGACGTGTGCGCAGAACCGTGATATCCGAGGCACCCCGGTTGAATGCCTCGATCACCGGGATCGAGTCTGCGACACCGCCGTCCGTAGCCCTCTGTCCGTTGATGGAAAGCGTCGTCCGGTAGAAGAACGGCACCGAGGATGAAACCTTGATGTAATCAGCCAGAGTGTCCGGGTCCGGTGTCAGGTACATGGGCAAACCGGTTTCTATGGATGTTCCCACAACAATGAATTCTTTCCTCTGGTGGTTGAGACGTGCAATCATCTCTTGGGCATGGATCGGATAGTGCTGCATGCTGGCCTCCCAGAGCCAGTCGATGTCCATGAAATGGCCGCCCCGCATAAACCGCCAGACATTGATAAAATCCGGGGTTGTCGAAAGGTTGATATTAATAGCGTAGTTCCGGTCATACTGTCCCGCAAGGTGTGAAGCAAGATTGCACGCACCCGCTGAAACGCCGATGTACAGGTCGAAGGGATCAAAACCGGCTGTACCGAATGCATGGAGTACACCCGCGGTGAACATGCCCCGCATGCCCCCTCCTTCCACGACCAGCGCTGATTTCCCTGATGTCCGGTTCATCGTCGTTCTGCCCGGGTACCTATCAGCACCGGTGACGCGGACCTTGTATCGTTCACCGCTGCTGCGCCATGCACGCCGTAAGCAGAGGACGGTACGTGTCTGGATTGTCTGTATTGATCGTCCCATGTCATAAAATGTTACTTCGTGCCCCTAACTTATTGTTCTGTGCCATCTTCGTTTCGCCTATACCAGTCGAACAGGAAATGCAATAAGAAGCTGAGGCCGCGCGATGCCAGAACAGGTACGGTATGCCGTGTTCACTGCCCCCGGTCTTTGCGGTGTGAAATCCGCTCAAATAACTCCCTGGCGTTGTCCGAAGGTTGTATGCCGAGGGTCCGGGACAGGGTTGCTGAACAGCGTTGATACAGAGTGTCAGCATCAGCGTACTTGCCCATGGCTTGATACAGGAGCATCAAACTTTGACAAGATTATCCAGCAATTTGCCAGCCTGATCGTTACCAGATATTTGCCAAGCCATGATGACTGACGTCGAAGGAAATAAGCAGGTCTTGAGTAGAAATATCTGTACATCGGAATCGAGCCTTTTAAAAAGGCTCTGAAGAAAAGTAATCAAAAAAAGATTGATAACCGTTCATATTCTTCGGCAGCGTTTTTTCATTATGCTGCGGGCAGCATTCCAGCATCAGGATTAATCCGGCAGCCCAGCCATCAGTCCAAGTATGCAACTTTCGAACGGCATCTTGTTGACCGGTTTTTCCCTTTGTACCAATGCACGAGTTCCTTCACTTCATCGAGTGTAAACTTCACAGATTCATGATCGATTATTTCCATAGCCCTATTTGCCTGAAGCGGCATCAAGGCTTCAGGATGCCGGGCCTGCTTATCACCAACCCTGCGGTGCTCCGGAACCTGCAGCAATACCTCGCTGAGCATCTAATGAATTGAAGGGTTGCTGCCGAAGCCCGGTATGCTTCGATGGTGTAGTTCTTTATAACGAATCGTAGATAATAAAAAGAGGTCAGCGTCCGGGCTGTCGAGGTGATACCATGCGTGGGGGATCTTGTGAGCTGTGAGGTAGCTCGCTGCGAGGGTCGTCTGACCGGCTCCGGGCAGTCCGGTAACCCAGACACTCTTTTCTTGCATGCCTGATCCAGCAGGTGGAACAGCCGCTGTCTGATGACGACATGACCTGCTGCAGGGCTTTGCAGTTTTGCGAGTGAATAGTCATGCATCCGGCGTAACCTCCGTTATCGTGCTATTCAGGGTACCCCGTAATGTCCCGGATGTTTCTAAACAGGGGCAGCAGTCTCCGGTACATCCTGCTGTAGAC
>JAJYYW010000110.1 GCA_021800575.1 bacterium | reverse complement strand
ACCGGTTGATGGATGAACTGGCAGGTTCCGAAAACAGGATAGCTGTCGAGCGGCGCAGATACAACAATGCCGTTATGGCATACAACGTTGCGGTCAAGAGTTTTCCGACCAACATAATAGCCGGTTTTCTCCATTACGAACCCAAGGAAGTTTATTTCAAGGCAACGGAGAATGCACAGAAGGTGCCGAAGGTCAAATTTTAACAGAGCTCCGGTATGAATGATCAGCCCGCCGTCATTGACAGCGGGCTGAAATTTGTTTGTCATACATGGTAGCACTCCTCAAGAACGTACCAAGCTGCAGTGGTCCTGTTCTGCTTGCTCTTTACGTCGAAACAGTTTAAATTTGTAGGTACGCTGTAAGAGTCCATGGAATGCGGACGGTAACGATCGGGATTTGCCGGCTGCATAGAGAGCTGTGCAGCGGAAACGCAGACCGATGAAAACAAACTGTTTAGACAGGCACATACTGGTATGTTCATGCATGTTGTTGTTATTATTGTTCCCTGCATTAGCCCGGGCAGAGACACACAATACCTACCTTGAGCGGGGCATACGGTACTATGAATACGGCGACTACGACAATTCCATAAAGGCTCTCCTTCAGGTACAGAACATATCGGGAACATCGGCTTCAAACGCGGACGTTCACCTGTATCTGGCACTTGATTATTATGCAAAGGGCATGAACGAAGCAATGAAGAAAGAACTGGAGGCACTGTACCAGACAGCACCCGGCTTCCAGATGAATCCGGTCATCGTTCCGCCCGCAGTCGTATCAGCCTACAGTGATGTGAAAAAACACGCAATCGTCCCCCTGCGGCTGGTCCGGGGTCCGCAGGATCACAACTACTGGCTGAGACTGGTACCGTTTGGCGTCGGCCAGTATTCAAAAGGGGACGATACCAAGGGTACCATCCTGCTCATTGCAGAAGCGGCGGAGCTTGCGGTAAATATATCAACGTACTATATCAGGAAGGCACACGAGAACCATGACGGCAGTTATAACAATCCTGTATGGGCAAACAATATGCAGGCCGTTCAACTGACGGCCTTCTGGCTCTTTGCCGGGACAGCGTCGTACGGCATCGTGGATGCCTTTGTCTGGAGAATGCCCTGATGGCGCTGTTGTTGTATAAACAGAGTGCACGAACGCTACCGCTGGAAAAGAGGTTGACCACACTGAGCGCATCCGCCGATGCGGATATTGCGCTTCCGGACACCAATGATTCCGTTTGTTATATCGAAAAAAAGCAGGACGGCTCCTGTCAGCTTGAAACAATCAAGGGGAAAGGAGCAACGATCAATGGCAGATCGGTCAAACACACAAAACTTGCATTCGGAGACCTCATCGAGACGCGGGATGGCATAACGGTATTTCTCGACATCGATGGGTACGAATCAAAAAAAGAAGAAGATAAACCTTTCGAAGAACTCAATTTATTATTGAATATCAGTGATTTAAAAAGTATTTCTAAAATCGTTCTCGGTAAGCTTATCTCGGAAACACACGCTGAAAAAGGCATCGTACTTTTGCTTGAGGATGGCGAACCTTCGCTTCTGGTCGGGGCCGAGAAGGATGGCATGGAGTTTTTAAGCGGCTTCAGCGAAACGATTATTAAAACTGTTTTATTGGATAAGAAACCGCTCCTATCAAATAACGTTCTGACGGACCAGCGGTTTACCCCGTCAAAAAGTATCGTTGCCCTGAAAATTATGGCAACAATTGCGGTGCCGATCCTGAGGGGCGATACCCTTTATGGTGTCCTGTATTTATGGAACTCGGGCCCTGGCTACGCTTTCTCAGAGGGCACTCTCGGCAGTGCCGGATTCTATGCCTGGATATTCTCCCTCCTCATCGAGAACAACCGCTTGAGGCAAGGCGTACCGGCGAACATGAAGCGTGCTGTCACGGGCCGCCAGCCTGCCGAATGGCATGGTCTTGTATCCCTGAATCCGGACATGATATCCCTGTTCGAACAGTGTAACAAGCTGGCACTGACCACCAGTCCCATCGTGCTGTATGGCGAAGAGGGGACCGGCAAGAAATCTCTTGCACGAGCGCTCCATGAGACAGCGTCTCCCGGGGCCCCCCTGCACATGCTCCGATTGAAGCATAAGACAGCGGACGTCCTTTCCGACGAATTTTCGCTGTTGGCAACAATGGACTTCAACAGTACAGGACGCAGGAAACCGGCGACCATTGTCGTCGACGGTCTGGACCACCTGCCGCGCGACGCATACGCAGCCATAACAGCGCTCATCGATAAATTTTCTTCTTCACGGTGGATATTTTGTATGGAACAACATCCGGATTCGGAAACGATACGGTTCGATGAACGCCTCCGCGCGAGACTGGGGGAGATTATCATTCGCGTACCGCCCCTGAGAGAACGGACCGAAGACATCGATCCGCTTGCGTCCCGCTTCCTCGATGAATTTACCCGGACCTATGGGAAGAACATACAGGGAATCACGGCAAAGACAGCCGGGGCGCTGCATATGGCGCCATGGAAGGGCAATGTTGCACAGCTCAAAGACGCTCTTCAGAAAGCGGTCATTGCCGCGGATTCCGACATGCTGGAAGCCGATTTCCTTGACCGGGAGCCGGCGGAGACCGGGTTGACACCTCTCGGAAAAGCAAAGGAAGATTTCATGCGGCGGTATGTAAGAATGGCCCTGGAGATGACCGGGGGCGATAAGATCAAAGCTGCCGATATGCTCCGGGTAAGCCACAGGACCATCTACAAATATCTTGAAGAGTGATATGAACAGCGGGAAAGGACAACAGTTGAGGCTGATGCTACGGTTCGCAGGACTGCTGCTCCTGACCGGTAGTATTCTGGCCAGCGGCTGCGGTGTACCGGACAACATCCACGGGAAAACTGCCGCCAACAGCCCTCCGGTCATCACCCAGTACTATCCTCAGAGTGCAAGTATCACCGCATATAACGGTGAGGCATTAAACTTCTGGATTAAAGCCCAGGATCCTGATAATGATCTTCTTGTGTACGCATGGCAATTAAACGGTACCGATGTTTCAAACGGTACCTACTACAATTTTACGGTGAATATAACACAGGGAACCCGGCAGGTGCTCACAGTAACGGTGAGTGATCCGTCCGGATTGCAGGCAGAAAAAACATGGCTGATCAACGTAACGGCTCAATAACAGGACAGGTAAACATATGGAATACACACCACACAACGCGGTACTGGTCGAATTGAACAGGCAAAAATTAAAGGCATATATCGGCGATACCGGCTCTGCACGTCTTCTCCTTTCTGCCATTCTCGAACCAATCACCCTGGTAAAGAGTATGCAAAGGCTTCTCCTGGGCAATTTCACCGGCATCATCCTGCTGGACCTTGCCGATATCCAGAAGGTCGTGTATGTGAAAAATGCCGAGGTTGTTTTTGCACGGTCCAGCGTCAATGACGAACGGCTCGGTGAAACGCTGTGCAGAATGGGAAAGCTGACGATCAATGCATTGAACAGGGCATCGAAAGAGATAACGCCGAACAGGAGACTGGGAAAGGTCCTCGTAGAAAATAAATACATAACGTCACGGGAACTCTGGCTGGGGGTCAAGCGGCAGATATTCGAAATATGGGGGAGCTACGCACGACGGCCCCAAGAAGGGCAGCCCAGCGCGTGGTTTCATGTCATTCAGACCGATATCGACGAGACCAATATGGTGAAACCGAACAGCACGATGCTGGACAGCCTGTTTGAATATTTACGGGAGCAGGTGGAATCACTGCAGATAACAATCATGGACGATGATCTGGTCCACCTTCATGAGCTGACGAACGCTGTGACGTTCAATGAGTTTGAGGATTCGATCCTGAAATACCTCTCCCGGGAGAATGACCGGACGGTCGCCATGGTGGCGACAGAAATCAATGCGGATGAATCGTCCACCGAAACGGCACTCAAGCCGCTGGTCTATGCGGGTATCCTGAGTCTCATCAAGCAGCCCGCGACAGTCGAGGAAAAAACAGAGGATGCAAGGATTGAAGAGCTCGTACAGTTGACGAATACCATCATGACAAGCATCGCCGTGATTATGCGTGCAAAAGCCCCGGATGTCGATTTTACGGCGGTCGTTCAGGATTACGTCAGGTCATCGGGCAGCATGTTCAAAGAATGCACCATCAACAAGCAGGGTTGTTTCGACATGGCGTCCCTCATGGATATTTACCGGAACTCATCGTTACTCTCGCCGTATGACGAAACGGCAGGCTTTATCAGGGAACTTATCCAGTTCGAGCTGTTTGAGATGAAAAATTATCTCCGGAAAGAGCAGACCGAGGAGCTGGAAAAAATAATCGAAGCGTTAGGGTAGGGCATGGCAAACAAGTTGGATCTGGAACATTTTGTCAAAATCGTCAATGATACGGATTTCGGGAGCTTCCTGAACAAGAAGACCGAATTCGATATCCAGGAAAACACGAAGTTAGACATAACGAGTTTCGGCAATACCTTCATCATCCTGAAAAAAAACGGGAGCAGCGGTACCGACGCTCCTGCCAGACCTGTCTTTATGGGCAGTATTGCCAATTTCAGTATCGCCGACAGTTTTTCCATGATCAACATCCTGCAGAAGACCGGGATGCTGATCATTAAATCGGATGCGCGGGTGAAGAGCGTATATTTTATGAAGGGTGAGATCGTGTTTGCATCGTCCAATCAACCCGAGGACAGGCTGGGGTATCTTCTCTACAAAACGGGTAAGCTCACCAAGGAACAATGGGAAACTGCGGAAAAGAAAATGTCCGCGGACACGCGATTCGGCTCCGTGCTCCTGAAAAACGAACTCATATCTCCCAAGAATTTGTGGTGGGGGGTCAAGTATCAGATAGAAGAAATCATCTATAGCATGTTCGCCATGAATACCGGAGAGTTTTTCTTTCTCGAGGGAGCGATACCCGAAGAAGACCTGGTGCGGTTTTCCCTGAACACGCAAAACATGCTCATGGAGGGCTACCGGCGTCTCGATGAATGGAAATTGATCACGCAGAAGATCCCCTCCGATGAAACAAACGTCAGGCTTTCGTCGACCATGCCGAAGATCGAGCTGACCCAGCACATGCAGGACATGGTCAAGCTCGTCACGGGAGACATGCCGATATCCGAGATCATACGGCTGGGACAGCTCGGACGGTTCAACACCTATAAGATACTGTACGCACTGCTGAATGCCGGAATTGTCGAGATAGCAGGAACCAGGAAGCAGGACAAAACCCTCGATGAGTCAACTGTGCAAATGCTGAACATCATAAAGAAATACAACACGATCTTCCAGAAATTGTTCGGGGTGATCAAAACCACAAACCCGAAATTCGATCATAACGAGCTGCTCGATAACTTCGTGTCCGAACTCTCGGACAGGCTGAAAAAATTGTACGAAAACGTCGGTATCAGTGCAAACGGAGAGCTTGACGAAACAAAAATCCTCATGAATATTGAGGCAATGAAATTGACGGAATCGGATTCGTTAAACAGAGTCGTCGGCCTGTCGGGGTTGTTGATCTCACAGATAATACTTGAAGGGATGAACGAGTTGCTGAACTACGAGATATTTATTGCACGAAACCTGCTCGCTCCGGATGCCTTCGATACACTGAACCGGGAAGTGAAGGCGCTGCAGAATGAAGACTGACGCATCATCCATACGGCGCATCATCGTTGCTCTCGACGATGTGTCGAAAGAGAGAATCAACCGGGTCATCGA
>JAJYYW010000109.1 GCA_021800575.1 bacterium | reverse complement strand
TTCTCCGTATTTATTGAAAGGTACCGTTGCACAGCTTGCAAGTATCAGTGCTATGAAAAAAGCAATAATTATTTTCACACGGGTTATGTACCAAAAAAGTCCGTTATGGGCAATGAAAGACATCGTCTTAAACGCCTTTCCCCAATCTCTCTTTCGCCGGTTTCCCTCATAGAGTATTCGCTGTATTCCCTCATAGGTATGATTGCGGCATACGCATTGTCACTCATGTTTGCACTTGGCTACGGTTACCTTGCCGCACGAACGAGGTTCGGTGAGATCATCCTGGTACCGCTCCTCGATATCCTCCAGAGCATACCGGTTTTGAGCCTGATGCCCGCGATCGTCCTGTTCCTCATATCCCTGTTTCCCAAGAGTAACTTCGGTCTCGAGTTGGCGGCCATTGTCATGATCTTTACAGCCATGGCATGGAACATGGCGTTTGCCGTTTACCAATCACTGAAGTCCATACCGAAAGACCTCACGTACGTATCGAATCTCTACCAGTTTTCGGGAACCCGCCGGTTTCTCTGGCTCGACATGCCGTACTCGTCCATATCCTTGATCTGGAACAGCATGATGTCATTCGCCGGAGGATGGTTCTTCCTGTCCGTCAATGAGGCCTTCGTCCTTGGAAACAGGTCGTTCCGGCTGCAAGGCATCGGTGCGTACATGAGTGTAGCACAGGAGCACGGCGACACCCCGGCCATGGTGTACTCCCTCGTTGCCATGGGCATCATGATTCTGCTCGTGGACAGGCTCCTGTGGAAGCCGCTGATTATATGGTCCGACAAGTTCAAGGTAGAGGATACCGGAACCGGGGAAACCGCCAAGTCCCTGGTGCTGAATTACGTGAAGCGGCTCATGATCGGTAAGCGGATCGCGGGTCTGTTTGCCGGATTCGGCACAGCGATCAAACGACGGTTCCCGGGACGTACACTCCGGCAGCGCGCCGCCCTCTTCTCGTCGTGGATCCTGCGCCCGCTGGGCATCGCCCTGGTGATCCTCACGGGTATCCTCGTGCTGTTTGGCGTATACCGGGCAGGCATCATTCTCCGCGGCCTGACCACGCGGGATATCATCTCCATCGTCACCGCAGTTTCCCTGACCCTTGCACGGGTTCTGGCAACGCTGGTTATCGGTGTCCTCTGGGCGGTACCCGCGGGCGTGTATATCGGACTGCGCAAAGACCTTGCCGCGAAGTTCCAGCCGGTGGTGCAGTTCTTCGCATCCTACCCGGCCCCCATGCTCTATCCGCTCGCACTGCTGGTGCTGGAGCAGCTCCACGTGGGGCTTGGCATTGGCGCTGTGGTCCTCATGCTCCTCGGTGCCCAGTGGTATATCCTGTACAACACCATCTCCGGGGCCATGAGCCTTTCCGACGACCTCATCGGAGTCACCCGGCTGTTCGATGTCCGGGGCTGGGTACTATGGAAAAATGTCATCCTCCCGGCCATAGCACCCCAACTGATAACCGGCATCATCACCGCTGCAGGGGGCGCCTGGAACGCATCCATCGTCGCCGAGTATGTCCTGTACAAAAACAAGATCCTCTCTACCACGGGCGTGGGGACGCTGATCAATCATGCGATTGAGCACAACAATATGCGGATGCTTTTCGGCGGGACATTTGCGTTGATCGTGGTTGTTGTTATAATCAATATCACGGTGTGGAAGAGGCTGTACCGGCGGGCAAGCCAACTCCACCAGCTGGAGAGCTGAAATGGAAAAACAACTGGCCAATGATATCATGATAGCAGAGCTCAGACAGGTCACCAAGACGGTCGAGGGCATCAAGGGCAACACGGTCACCATCGTCGACCACATAGACTTCCAGCTCCCGGACAACAGGATCACAGCCCTGCTCGGCCCGTCGGGGTCCGGGAAGTCGACACTTATCAAGATCATGTCCGGGCTTCAGCGGCCGACATCCGGCGAGGTCATCTTCAGGGACAAGCCGTTGTACGCTCCATCCCCGAACATATCCATCGTTTTTCAGAATTTTGCCCTGTTCCCGTGGCTCACGGTCCTCGAGAATGTCACCATCGTGCTCAAGGCAAAGGGTATGGACGACGCACGCATAACCGGCCGTGCCCTGAAGATCCTGGACACCATAGGGCTGGATGGGTTTGAAGACGCCTACCCCAAAGAACTGTCCGGGGGGATGAAACAGAGGGTCGGTTTCGCGCGGGCGTTGATCGTCGAGCCCGAGTTGCTGTGTATGGATGAACCGTTCAGTGCACTCGACATCCTGACCGCAGAAAACCTCCGGCGCGAGATCATCGACCTCTGGATGGACAAAAAACTTCCTACCCGGGCAATCCTCCTGGTCACCCACAATATCGAGGAGGCGGTTTTTTTTGCAGACGAGTGTGTCATCCTCTCCAAAAACCCGGGGCGCATTCGCGCGAAATTCTCCATCGACCTCCCGCACAAACGGAACCCGGAATCCGACGAGTTCAAGATGTTCATCGACATGATCTACCAGCTCCTCACCAACCCCGAGGCAGAAGCCGAATCGATACAGAGCAGGTTTCTGGTGGCCAGGGAAAAGTACCAGATGCTGCCCAACGCAAAGCCCGGGGCAGTCGCAGGTTTACTCGAGCTCGTGTTCGAGCGCGGCGGAGAAGAAGACATCTACAAGCTCAGTGACGAGCTCCAGATGGAGGTAGATGATATTCTTCCGATCGTGGATGCGGCGGTGCTGCTCCAGTACGTCAGGGTGACGGAAGGGGATATTACCCTGACCGAGAACGGCAAGGAGTTTGTCACGGCGGACATCCTCGGCCGAAAGGTAAACTTCAGCAGGCAGGTCGTGGAACACGTGGCACTCGTCAAGCAGATCCTGCGGCTGCTCAACACCAAGAAAAACCACCGGCTGCACGAGGACTTCATCGGCGAATATCTTATGAAATTCTTTACCGAAGACGAGGCGCAACGCCAGCTCGATATAGCCATCACCTGGGGGAGGTTCGCGGAGGTATTTTCCTACGATGCAACCACCGGCGAGCTGTACCTCGAATCACCGGCCCCGTAGCAGTCGCCCGTGGTGGTCAATCCCTGAGGCAGGTCCTGCACTCACCGGCGGCATGCATGCCGGGACATACTCCCTCTTCAGAATGTCGCGAGCTCCTTTGCCGTGCCTTTATACCCGTAGCACGGGTAGATATAAAAGGTAAACCGGTCCTCATGGGTATGTTTTGTTTTGATGACGAGTTGTTCTGCTGGTCCGACGCTGTCAAACAGCTTTCTGACCGGTGCTTCCATCGGTGCGTATCCCACATAGACCGCATCCCTGCCCTTCACGGCCCTGAAATTGTTCCAGAAATCATATTGACTCAACCTCCGAATCACCGGGATTTCATAGACCTGGGGATGACCGGTGACATAAAAGGCCAGCTCGGCATTCAGCCCGTATTCATGGGTCGCGACAAAGGTGTGCGGCGGGAGCTGTGCAAGCTCCTCCGAGACCTGCCTGCCGAGCTCATCCCATCCGTACAACCGGTTGGTCGGGTCCCGCTGCGGCGGGATGTGGATACCGGCATCATGCATCAGGACCGGGTAGTACGCGAAGGCCGACACCAGCACGCATAGGAACACGGTCAGGCCGAGGCCCGTTTTGATCAGCACACGAAGCCAGCGCCCTCCGTCCTTATACTTCTCATACATGACGTAGACCGCGGCAATCGAACCGGTTATGTAGCCGGAGACCGGCCAGTTCGGCTCTGTCCTGCCACCGATACTTAACAGCGCTATGAACAGTATCACCGGTGCGGACAGGCAGAACAGGAACAGGTATTTGTCATCCTTGAATTTTATGCCCCGGTACCCGCTCACCGCAAGCCCGTACACAACGGCAAGGAAAAAAAAGCCGGCCTGGATGCCCGCCTGTCCGCCGATGTATTCGAACAGGGTAAAGGTGATGTTGTTGGTCTCCGCCATCATGCCGATGGCATGTCGGAACATGACAAAATCGTGCGTCGCGTTCCAGATGATAAGAGGGCTTGCAACGGCAAGCTCGATCAGCAGGCCGATGTACGGCTCCTTTCGCCTGAGCCATTTCCGGTTGTTGTGCGAGAGTATGATAAACAGCCCGACCTCAGCCGTAAAAAAGATAAACATGTGGTGCGACAGCAGGCCCAGGCCGGCGCTCAGGCCGATCAGGTACCACCACCATGGCCTTCCATCAGTGATGAGCTTCCACAGGAACAACGCGGTCAATGACATGAAAAACACCTGCGGGGAATAGTAGGTCATAATGATGCCGCCCGCCATGCCGATGGGCAGGATATGGAACAGCAGGACCACCCAGAATGCAAGCATGCGCGAGGCTGTCACCTCGACACTCAGAATATAGAGAACAACAGCGGTCATGGCTGCAAACACCGGGGCACCGAGCCGCACCGAGAACGCAGACAGCGGGAGCACGTGGGTAAAAAAGGCGATGATCCAGGCGATCATCGGCCCCATATCATAGTAGCTCAGCGCCGGGTGCCGCGACCAGTCCCAGAAATACGCTTCATCCTGCGACAGCGTATAATGGGTCGTCGCTATATAAAAGATTCTGAATGCGAGAAACCCGGCAATCACGGCAAAGGTAAGGTACGCGTACAGACGGTCGTTTTTTTGATTCATGCAATCTCCCTGAACGTTTTCAATGTTATACCCCGGTCTTCGATCAGACGTCTGACAGCTCCGGATGTCAGCACCCGCAGTTCATCCTCCCATGCATAACCCCAGTCGTAGATCGCGGATGCATCGTACCCTGGATGCACCATCAGCTCTGTTACCCCGTCGGCCAGATGCCCGAGTACGTCCGACAATCCAGCCTCCCCCATATGCCCTCCCTGGTCGAAGCCAATAAACGCATCAGTTGAGCTCAGGCTGTACCGTTGTAATCCTTGTTTCAATCCGCGCGCAAGCAGGTTTACCGCCAGACTGCGAACGCCCGCCCTGTGACTCTGCGGCACCCGTATCCATGGTATGCCGAACTTCTGCGCAAGCCGCATGACCATACCCCGTATGCCCGGGAGCAGGTGGAGATGCTGGTGACTGTCGATATGACTGATCGTACTGCCGCTGTCCCTGAGCAGGACAATCTGCGCCGACAACTCCCGCTCGAGCGCACCGCGATCAAAACGGCCGAGCAGGATCCTCGGTATGACCTCCCGGTAGCTCCTGAGAAACCGCCCCGCGTTGTCGACCAGGCCCGGGACATTGCCGGAGACCGGTTTCTCGCCGCCGGTCAACGTAAGGTGAATACCGGTATCGATACCGCTGTCCTTGAGCAGGTGAACAGACTCCCTGAAATACCTGCCGTTGACAACGACCGATGCGGCTGTAACAATGCCATCGCTGTACGCCCGGAGGATGCCTGTTGAAATCTCCCTGCACAGGCCAAAATCGTCTGCGTTGACAATGAGGCCCCTGGTCATCTTCGTGTGACAACCGGACGGATGGCCTTGATCTCGCTGCGCAGGGAGAACATTTCCCTGACGATCTTCATGATCACGTCTGAACTGGACAAGGTTGAAACGCCCCTGCTGCGCGGAAAGTAATTAGTCCCGAACTGGATAATCTTGAAGCCGTATCGCTGGGCCTTGATCAACAGCTCCGCATCGATGAAACTGCCCTCCGATTTCAGGTTGACCAGGTCCAGGACTTCTTTCCTGACAAGCTTAAAGGAAAAGTTGACATCTTTTACCCGCAGGCCGAACAGCAGCCCGGCGGCGCCGGTCAGCGC
>JAJYYW010000108.1 GCA_021800575.1 bacterium | reverse complement strand
CCTGTGCGAAATGAGGTCTCGCGAGACGACCGCTTCGACCTGGCGCTGGTTCCGGTTCGCTTAGAGCAGCTCAAGAGCACGCTTCCCATCCTGCTCGATCACATAGACGCGCCGCGGCGCAACATCACGATCCTCGATTATGAGCACCGGGCATCCGATTTGAAGGCATTTACGGACGCCGGTATTACCTTCATCCGCAAGAAGATAACCCCCGGTAACCTGACGTCGGTTCTGGACACCTACGCCGGCAAGAACGGGCTCATCGTCGACCTCGCCTGGAACATAGAAACGACGGACACCCTGACCTGGGCCCACCGGAACAATGCCCTGTACGTCAACACCTCGGTCGAACTGTGGGACCCGTACCGGAACGAGGAGATCTTCGAAAAAACCCTGTACCGGAGACAGATGCGGCTCAGGGAGCTGAAAGAAAAATTCGGTGATTCCCCGACAGCCGTCCTGGACCATGGGGCGAACCCGGGGCTCATCTCGCACTTCACCAAACAGGGGCTGATGGACATCGCCGACGCCGCCGCCCGGGACAAAAAGTTCTCCGGCGCTGTTCTTGAGGAGCTGGCGGGCTATCAGAAGGTACGCGACTTTGCGAATATCGCGCGCGTGCTCGGGGTCAAAGTCATTCACTGCAGCGAGCGGGACACCCAGATAACCAACAGACCCAAGGAAGTCGATGAGTTCGTGAACACCTGGAGCATCGAGGGTTTCCGCGAGGAAGGTATAGCACCGGCAGAGATGGGCTGGGGCACTCACGAAAAAAAACTGCCTCCGCTTGCATTCGAACCGCCCTACGGTCCGAAGAACCAGATCTTTCTCGCACGGATGGGTATGAACACCCGGGTCAAATCCTTCGTTCCCGAGGTTGGCCCCATCGAAGGCATGATCGTACGGCACGGAGAGGCGTTCGGTATCTCTGACCGGCTGACCGTGTACGGCAAAGACGGGACCCCCGTCTACCGGCCGACCGTGCACTACGCGTACATGCCCTGCCATGAAGCGCTGGTCTCCCTCGACGAACTGCGGGCGCGCAACTACGAGCTCCAGCCCCGGCTGAGGATCATGACCGACGAGATCACCTCCGGCAAGGACATCCTCGGCGCACTGCTGATGGGGCACCCGTACAATGCGTGGTGGACGGGATCGATCCTGAGTATCGAGGAGTCACGAAAGCATGCACCCGGCCAGAATGCGACGACCCTGCAGGTCGCTGCGGGGGTCGTTTCCGCCGTACAGTACATGCTCGATAACCCGCGCCGGGGCATCCTCCTTCCGGACGACATACCTCACGATTATATCCTGGATATCGCACGGCCGTACCTCGGGGAGCTGCATTCAAAGCCGTACGACTGGACTCCGCTGAAGAACAGACCTATATTTTTCCGGGAGAATCCGCGACACTCGGTTGACGAGGACCCCTGGCAGTTTGAGTGCTTCATGCCGCTGCCCTGAACAATGGACAAAAAGACCATACAACAACTGGCCGAAAGGCACGGGACACCGCTTCTGATCATCGATCACGAGCGGATACGGAAGAACTACCGGGAGTTAAGAAAACGTCTTCCACGAATCCAGGTCTACTACGCGATCAAGGCGAATGCTGACCCCGCCATCATCAGTACCCTGCTCAAGCTCGGGTCAAGCTTTGATGTCGCCTCACTCAACGAGTTCAATCTGCTCTTCGACCAGGTGAAACACCTGGAACCGCGGGCCCTGCAGGATTTTATCTGGAACAAGATCATCTACGCCAACCCGGTCAAAAAACCCGATTCCCTGCACGTGTTGAACCTATACAAACCGCTGCTGACCTACGACAGCGTCGAGGAGATGAAGAAGATCAAACTGCACTCTCCGGATGCCGGCCTCCTGCTGCGGATCAAGATATCGGATGAGGGCTCGGTCGTGAAGTTTTCGAACAAGTTCGGCATTGACCCGGATCAGGCAATGGACCTGATCAAGAAGACCAAAGAGAACCACATGACGATCGAGGGCATCAGCTTCCACGCCGGGAGCCAGTGCAACCAGCCCGGAAACTTTGTCAAGGCGCTGCGGACCGTCGCCGACATCTTCAGCCAGGCGGACGCCAGAGGCTATGAGATCGGCGAGACCGTGACAAAAGGGTACCCGATCAAGATCGTGGACATCGGTGGAGGTTTCCCGGTCAGGTACAAGGGGGACGAGCAGTCCTTCGAGGAGCTCTCCGCCATCATCAACAAGGAGGTCGACCGGCTGTTCCCGAGAGAGAAGGTGCTCCTGCTCGCCGAGCCCGGGAGGTTTTTGGTCGCGAACGCGGGCACGGCCGTTGCCAGCGTTGTGCTCGCGAAGCATTCAACGATTCCTCCCTCCTATCACATCGACGACGGTGTCTATCACACCTACTCGGCCATGGTCTACGATCACATTCCCATCAACGTCCATGCGGTCAAAGGCGGAACACCCAAAGAATGCAGGCTGTTCGGACCCACGTGCGACGGGCTGGACACCCTGTCCGAGAACGAATACATCCATAACACGGGAAAGGTCTTCCTGCCGGACCTGCACGAGGGCGATCTCGTGTACACGGAAAACATGGGGGCTTACACAACCGCTTCCTCGACCTATTTCAACGGCATGCCGCCGGCCAAGGTCGTTCATATCAACCTGTAAAATCTGCTGTCAGCATACGGCCGGTATCAGGGCCTGCCGCGCTTCCCCCGGGTATGCTCCATCCGAGACGAAGATGGGCCGTCCGAAAGGCTCCTGAACATCTCATACCCGCCGGAGCGTACCTTCGTGACGAGCTGTTCTATAGAGGCCTTCGGTATGTCGTACTGATCAAGCACCCGGGCGAAGATCTCGACCGAGGTTTCGTACTCTTCGGGGATGACCTCGTCGGCACCGAGCTTCTCCAGCATTTCCATCTCCTTGATGTATCTCGTCCGGACGATCAGGTATACATCCTCGTTCATATGCCTGACCTCCGCGGTAATCCTCTGCGTCGCTGCGGGGTCGTTGATTGCCACGATGACGACCCGGGCTGTCTTGACGCCTGCCTTGCCGAGCACCGTCTCGTAGGTGGCATCGCCGTACAGGATGTGTTCTCCCTTTTTCTGCTCCTGGATCACGACGTCCGGATTCATCTCTATGATAGCGTAGGGAATGCCGGATTCCCGCGCCGCGGTGGCCACGTTACGCCCGTTGATGCCGTACCCGATGATGATGAGATGATCCTTTTTGACAGGCGCCCCGGCAGGGGGAATGTGGTACAGCCCGTCTTTCAATCTGCCGGGGATCGGAAGACGCAGGACGGACTGCGCAAGAGCCGGCGAAAGACTCATGAGCAGCGGCGTAGCGAGCATGGTGAGGAGTGAGACCGCCAAAAACAGGTTGTAGATGTTCGTGGAAAGAATGGTATGATCAAGGCCGTTTCTCAGAAGTATAAACGAAAATTCGCCGATCTGGCACAGCGCAATACCGGCAAGTAAAGATGTGCGCATCGGTGCGCCCAGCACTGCCGTAACACCTCCTGCAATAAGACTTTTCAGGATCAGCACGCCGATAAAAACGGAAAGGACAAGCACGGGATGCCGGACAACATAGCCGATATCAACCAGCATGCCCACGGAAATAAAGAAGAAGCTGGTAAACACATCGCGGAACGGTATGATGTTCCCCAGGGCCTGGTGCTTATACTCGGACCCGGACAGGGTGAGCCCTGCGAGGAAGGCCCCCAGGGCAAGCGATAATCCCTGGCTTGACGTGAGCCACGTTATGCCGAGACAGATCAGGATCACACTCAGAAGGAACAGTTCCCTGCTCCGCGTCCGTGCAACGAGGTACAGCATCTTCGGAACAAGCCACCGTGCACTGGCGATCACCAGAAATATGATGATCCCGCCCCGGAGAAGGATGACGAAAAGCGGCTTGCCGATGCCGCCGGATGTTGTCACCAGCAGCGGCGAAAGAAGGAGCATGGCAATCACCACGACGTCCTGGAAGATCAAGATGCCGATCGTGATAACGCCGTGGGGACTGTCCACCTCTGACCGTTCCTGCAGAATCTTGAAGACGATGGCGGTACTGCTCAGGGACACGATAAAACCGATGAACAAACTCCTGCCGCCGGGTTGTCCGAACAGCCGCGCTGCCATGAAACAGATCAAGGTCGTCAGGGACACCTGGAGGATGCCTCCGAGGAGTACCAGCTTTTTTGCCTGAAAGAACTTTTTCATCGAAAACTCGATGCCGATGGTAAACAGGAGCAGTATGACCCCGAGCTCTGCAAGTTTGCGGACATCCTCCACGGATCTCACGAGACCAAACCCGTACGGACCGGCGAAGATACCGGTCAGAATGAAGCCTGCGATCGTGGTGATCTTCAGACGGCTGAAGACAAAGAATACCAGCAGTGACAGGGCAATGATGATGAGAATGTCATTGAGGATAGCCATACGGTTGTTTCACCGCAGGACAGCGCCGCGCTGCCGGCACCGGCATGTCTGGGCTATCACCATGCGTGAAGGCCTCCCTCGCCTGTTCTGTTCTTCCCGGGGACGTGCTTCCTATCCCGGCGTACCCGCTCTCCCTGCCCGCAGAAAAAAACACAGCGGGCCATCCCGATAACGAGTGCTTGTGTAAATCTATCCAGCTTCCATTATCGATCGCTTTACCCGAAAATACAAGCAGGAAGAGGAGAACACGATTCCCCTCCCCGCTTGTTCCAACACCAAGGGAGATCTGACGGACAGAGTACCATGTCAAAAGCCAACGCCCGCTGCGATTTCAATTCCTTTTTTTACCTGAAACATACAGCTCCTGGCTATGCTTTACACTCTTAGGAATCGCGACATTGCAGTAAAAGCCCCTCAAAGCATCCCGTCAGGAAATCCTGAACCCGTTAACGGCTCCAGATACGGTTGCCTGAACCCTTTTGGGGGTACAATACGATAGTATAATAACCTATAACATCAAGCTGAATACCTTCTTGAGAAGATAAGAGGACGGGGTACCCATGCGGGGCATGGGTCGGGTGTGTGATTTTCTGCCACCCTCTCTGTCATTCCCGCGGGAGCGGGAATCCAGCCCCCCCTTTTTCATAAAAACGTGTTTCTGTCCCGCGTTTCAAGGGCTGACCCCTCTGGTCCGGATACCGTTACATGATAAATCTGTATCCTACCATTATCTCAAAGCCGCCGACATCGATGTTTGTACCAAGGTCGCTGAAGTATGCGGTTTGATTGACCGGTATCGAAATCTGCGCGGTAATCGCTCCGCTCCCTCCTGTCAAAAAGTCCGCTCCACCGACGATTTCCATTCCAATGCCGCTGCCGCTTGTGCTTGCGGAGCCGCTGTAACCGCTGCTGTATCCGCTGAAGGTGAATGTCGGATAATTGGCCACCATGCCAATTCCCGCAAATGGTATCACAGAGCCTGCAGGCAGGGTTACGAGTGCATCCAGTTTGAAAGCAACATCGTTGAAATAGGCGGTATCGGTCGCAGAACCAACATAATTCCCGTATGCGTCATACACATTGTAGGTCTGGCTTGCACTGGAAACACCGGTATAGTCGAGTTCTCCCGCTAAAGCGAAATAATTGCCGAAATTGACACGGCCGTCTACCCCTACGCCCAGTCCTGGACTAAAATCTTTTAAGCCGTTTGAATTGCTGTTCGGAAAAAAACTGTAAAATTTCACCGCTAGGGAGCCGTTCCCCTCGGGATTCCCGCTCCAGTATTGAGCTGAAGCCGCGGCAGGGA
>JAJYYW010000107.1 GCA_021800575.1 bacterium | reverse complement strand
CATCCTCGAACCGGGCAGGGTCCTCGTCGGCAACGCTGGTATTCTTGCGGCAAAGGTGCTATACAGAAAAGAGAACGGAATGAAAAAATTTATGATTGTCGATGCGGGCATGAACGATTTAATACGGCCGAGTTTTTATGATGCGTATCACGAAATACTCCCTGTAAAAAAGACACGTTCGAAGCTGTTCAAGCAGGATGTCGTGGGTCCGATCTGTGAATCCGGGGACTTCTTCGCACATGACAGGGAGCTGCCGCTGTTGGAGCAGGGCGGGCTCATAGCCCTCATGAGCGCCGGTGCATACGGTTTTTCCATGTCATCCAACTACAACTCACGCCGGCGGGTCGCGGAGGTGATGGTGGACGGCAGGGACTATCATGTTGTGCGGGCGCGGGAAACGAACGCGGATCTTATACGGGGGGAACAGATTCCACCCTCTCTCAAGATAAGGAGTAACCATGGCTAAAAGGACGCTCAAATTTACCAAGATGCAGGGGACCGGCAACCACTTCATCGTCATAGATTCATTGAAAAAAGAAGAAAAGCTTACCCCCGAGCAGATCAAGCGGCTGTGCACCCCGGCATTCAGCATCGGTGCTGACCAGCTGCTGATCATAGCCCCTTCCAGGGTCGCGGATTTCAGGATGCGCATATTCAATGCCGACGGCGGCGAGGTCGAGATGTGCGGCAACGGCATTCGGTGCGTTGCCAAGTATGTCGTCGAGCACGGGTACACGAAGAAAAAGGAGCTGGACATCGAGACGCTCGCGGGCATCAAGAAGCCGGTGATCAAGGGCGACAAGATACGGGTCGACATGGGAGAGCCCATATTCGATGCCAAACTCATTCCCGTGCGCCTGAGCGGACGGGTCATCAACAGGGCTGTCAAGGTCGAGGACATGGACTTCAAGATCACCTGTGTGTCCATGGGGAATCCCCACACGGTCATATTCATGGACAAGATAGACAAGTTCAATGTCCAGAAGTACGGTTCTTCTCTCGAGAACAACAAGATGTTCCCCCGGAAGACGAACGTGGAGTTTGTCGAGAAGATCGACGACAACGAGCTGAAAATGCGTGTCTGGGAACGCGGCAGCGGTGAAACGCTTGGCTGCGGGTCGGGTGCCTGTGCGGTTGGCGTCGCGGGCGTCCTGAACAATAAAAGCAGGGAACGGGTATTGATACACCTGCGGGGCGGTGACCTGGAGATTGAGTGGACCAAGGACAACCACGTGTATCTGACAGGCCCTGCAGAAGAGGTTTTCAGAGGAGAGATCGATGTCTGACAAGCATGCTATCAACGGTATTATCACTGCCATTATAACGCCGTTTCGGGAGAACAAAGTAGACAAAAAAGCCTACCGGCAGCTCATCGAGATGCAGGTAAACGCAGGGATCTCTGGCGTGGTACCCTGTGGAACGACCGGCGAGTCGGCAACCCTGGATTTTGACGAACACGAGATGCTGATCGATTATACGCTGGAGCTCGTGAACCGCCGGATGACCGTTATAGCCGGCACCGGATCCAATAACACAAAAGAGGCGATCAAGCTTACCGAGCATGCGAAGAAAGCTGGTGCCGACGCTGCGCTCACGATAACGCCGTATTACAACAAGCCGACGCAGAACGGCATGTATGAGCATTTCAAGGCAATTGCAGAAGCGGTCGATATACCGCTGATTCTCTACAACGTACCCGGCAGGACCGGCGTCAACATACTGCCGGAGACCGTGGCCCGGCTCTCGGAGATAAAGGGCATCGTGGGTATCAAAGAGGCGACAGGCTCCCTCCAGCAGGTCACGGAGATTATCAGGCAGAGCCGGAAGGGCTTTATCGTACTGTCCGGCGATGATTTTACCGCCCTGCCGAGTATGGCCATTGGGGCCAGGGGGGTTATATCCGTAACGTCCAACATCGTCCCCGCCGAAATGGTCGGGATGTTCAGGGCGTATGAGAGCGGCGATCTGCAGAAGGCCATGGACATCAACCTGAAGCTGTGGCCCCTGCACAATGCCATGTTTGTAGAAAGCAATCCAATACCCGTCAAGGCCGCGGCACATCTTCTGGGATGGATATCCGGTGAGATCAGGCTTCCCCTGACACCGCTGGCCGGCGCAAACCTTGAAAAACTCAAAACAGCAATGGCCGGCCTGGGTCTCATTCATGGATAAGCAGACCGCCCGGCCGGTCCACGTTGCAGTCAATGGTATCATGGGCAGAATGGGCCAGCAGATTGCCCGTCTCCTGTTTCAGGATCAGTCATTCGTGGTCGCCGGCGGCCTGGAACGCACGAACCATCCGTCCATAGGTCTGGACATCGGTACCCTGATCCAGGGGAAAACTGCGGGGGTCCGGGTGACGGATGACCCCGGGAATTTCGCTTCGTCCCCGGACTGTGTCATAGATTTTTCAACGCCATCGTCAACACTCGCCCTGCTTGCGTATGCACAACAGCAGAAGGTTGCCATGGTCATCGGGACAACCGGGTTTTCTGCGCAGGAGACAGAGACGATCAAACAGGCGGCACAGCAGACCGCTATTGTCCATTCCCCGAACATGAGCGTGCTTGTTAACCTGCTGTTCAAGCTCGTCGGGTTGACCGCAGGTGTGCTGGGCGACGGCTTCGATGCTGAGATCGTCGAGCTGCATCATAAGAACAAGGTCGATGCACCGAGCGGCACGGCACTGAAACTGGCCGACCTCATTGCAGGCGCCTATGGCAAGAAGCTGGAAGACAGTGCGCGGTATGAGCGGCACGGCCAGATAGGCCCGAGGCCGAAGGGACAGATCGGTATCCAGACCGTGCGCGGTGGCGACATTGTCGGGGAACATACCGTTTTGTTCATCGGGACCGGAGAACGGCTCGAGATAACGCACCGGGCGACCAGCAGGGAAAACTTTGCCCAGGGCGCATTGCTCGCTGCACGGTGGGTTGCCGGGAAACAGCCCGGCATGTACAGCATGGCCGACGTGCTGGGACTGAACGGCAGTATCCGGTAGGCCGGAGCGCGGGGCGTATCGCCGGAAGCGCTGAAGACCCCGGCAATCTTCCTTGATGCATCTATCCGATCAATACAGCGGCGATCGGTTTAAAGTTTGTTGACATTCTAATCAAAAAGATATTTATACCTTTGTTAATAGCATAAAGGAGGCACTATGGTTTCTTTTGAATTGAGTGAAGAACAAACCCTGCTCAGGGACACGTGCAGGGATTTTGCTTTAACGGTCATGAGAAAACAGGACAGGCAGGCGGACGAATCCGGCGAGATACCTGCTGATATCGTCAAGCAGGGGCACGAGCTCGGACTGACAACGGGCTACCTGCCCGAGACATACGGCGGCGCCGGCGGACAGCTCTCGGCACTGGACAGTGTCATTGTATTCGAGGAGCTCGCGTACGGCAACCTTTCGATGGCCCTCAATATTCTGGCACCCTCGCTGTTCAACATCCCCCTGATGCTGCACGGCGCCGAGGAACAAAAGAAAAAGTATTTCACGATGAACAAGCCGGACCAGTTCCAGGGTTTTACAGCGGCGCTGTCCGAGCCAACCGTGCGGTTTGACCTGGAATCGATGAAAACAACGGCGCTGGACGACGGCGATGACTTCGTGTTGAACGGCGAAAAGTCCTTTGTTGCGATCGCGGATTCAGCCCTTGCGACTTTGGTGTTCGCGAGGAAAGGCAGCGGTGAAGGGCTTGCCGGAATCGACGGCTTCATCCTGCCGGCGGGCGGTTTCACGGTCAAGGAACGGGAAAAGAACCAGGGGCTGCGGGCGCTGAAGCAGTTTACCCTGTCGCTCGAGGGTTCACGGGTCCAGCGTTCCGACGTCCTGAAGCTGTCGGGCGGGTTTGCAAACCTGCTCGCACGCGCCAGAACGGCATCCATAGCACTGACGGCCGGTGTGTGCAGGGCGGCCTACGAGTATGCGCTCGCCTACGCCCGGGAGCGCAGCGCGTTCGGTGAGCCGATCGCCTCGCGGCAATGGGTGGCATTTACGCTTGCCGAGATGGCAACGGAGATCGATGCGATCCGACTCATGGCATGGAAGTCGGCGTGGATGCTGGACAAGGGCATGGATGCGTACAAGGAAGCGTCCATCGGCAAACGGTATGCGGCGGACACCGCGATGTTCATCACCAGGAACGCAACCCAGATCCTCGGAGGACACGGGTTTATCCGGGAGCACCCGGTCGAGATGTGGTACAGGGACGCACGGTCGTTTGCGGTATCAGAATTCATGGCTATTCTATAAGGAGGCTTACATGATAGATTTCGAATTCACACCAATCATGAAGATGGCGCGGGAGTTTACCCACAACTATGCACGGGACGTGATGAGACCCATCGCACGCAAGTACGATGAAGAGGAGCACACCGAGCCGACGGAATTCATTCAGAAGACCCACGACATGTTCAGGTCTCTCGGCTTCAGTTTTTCAACCGCCAACGCGAGCGGCGATGCGGAAGGCACGTCCGAGCATAAGGAGAAGCACGAGCGGCCGAAGATGGAGATGAATCTCCTTGGCGCTATTGCCATCGAGGAGATCGCCTGGGGCTGTCCCGGTCTTACCCTGAGGATCCCGGGGCCCGGACTCGGCGGCGCGGCGATCATGGCTGCCGGCACGCCCGAGCAAAAAAAGAGATTCATGAAGGTTCTCAACGGGCCGAAGCCGAGCTACGGCGCGATGGCGCTGACAGAACCCGGGTTTGGTTCGGATGCATCTGCGGTGAGCACGACCGCAGTCAAGGACGGGGATTACTACATCCTTAACGGCACCAAGATCTTCGTTACGGGCGGCGACATGGCCGACCTGTACGTGGTCTGGGCGACGCTGGGTAAGGATCTCGGAAGGGCGGGGATCAAGGCGTTTGTGGTGGAAAAGGGAACGCCCGGACTGAAGATGGCCCGGCTCGAGCACAAGCTGGGTATTCGTGCCTCGGACACGGCAGAGGTCGTCCTGGAGGACTGCCGCGTGCACAAGGACAACCTGCTGGGAGGCGAGAAGAAAGAAGAGAAGGGCTTTAAAGGTTCCATGCAGACATTCGATGCGACGCTCCCCATGGTTGCAGCAATTGCCATTGGCATATCGGGGTCCTCGTACGACTACGTGTACGAGGATTTCGTCGTGAAGAACGGGCTTGAAATAAATTACGGGAGACCGCTGTACAAGCGGGGGTACATAGAAACCGTGCTCGAGGACATGGAGGCGAAGATCCATGCCGCACGGCTGCTCACGTGGAAAGCCGCGTGGATGCTCGATCACGGGCTGCCGAACCTTAAGGAGGCATCCATGGCGAAGGGCAAGGCCGGGACGGTCGTCGACGAGATCACGCAGAAAGCGATAGAGCTCTACGGTCCCGAAGGCTATTCGCGCCGGCACCTGCTCGAGAAGTGGATGCGGGATGCAAAGGTGTACGATGTGTTCGAAGGTACGGGACAGATCCAGCGGCTCGTCGTGGCGCGGGCTATCCTCGATTACACACGGAAAGAATTAAAGTAAGGAGTGGTGGTATGGCCTCAACCTACAATGACTGGGACAAACTCGACGAGGTTTCCAGGGATCTCGAGCGGGCGCGTGTTTCCCTGACCGAGGAATTCGATGCAATCGACTGGTACCAGCAGAGGATAGCAGCTACAAGGGACCCTGAACTGAAGCGGATACTGTCGCATAACAGGGACGAGGAAAAGGAGCACGCCGCGATGCTTATGGAGTGGATCAGGAAGGACGATCCGGAGCAGGAAGGGGCATTCGAAGAA
>JAJYYW010000106.1 GCA_021800575.1 bacterium | reverse complement strand
AGGGCATGCCGTCCCTGTACAACGGGCCGTTCAATAACAACAATCCGCTGAACAACCTGCCTGAATTCGATCAAACCTACGGGTCCCTCTTCAGCGACGTCGTCAAAGCGGACTATTTCGTCAAGAACATCGTACAGACGAACAGCCTGCCGAACTTCGTGTTCATGACGCTGGGGGACGACGGGTTCGAGCCGACAGACAGCCCGATGTCAGCCTACACGGAAAATGACGCCGCCACGGCGGAGGTTGTCCAGGCCATAGCCAACAGTCATTACTGGGGCTCGACAGCCATCTTCATCGATGAAGACGACCCGCAGCCCGGGTTCGATCATATCGATCAGGAGCGCTCGTTCATCCTGGTCATCAGTCCGTATGCACGGCACGGCTATGTTTCGACCGCGCACTACGGGTTCCCGGCTGCCCTGAGAACCGTGGAGATGATACTGAGCCAGTCAACAGGTAAGACGCTCCAACCGCTCACCGAGTTCGACACCACGGCGCTGCCCATGTACGACATGTTCCAGTCAACGCCTGACATGACGCCGTTCACAGCACTTCCTGTTACGTGGAGCTCTGTCGGATGGTCACGGTAAAGAATTGAAGCATTGGTAATAAAAAAAGTCCCGCTCCGGCGGGACTTTTTTTATGGAATGAATCACCGCGAAAAATCGAGTGCGGGAAAACGGACATGCAGTCCAGGAATCACTTGATCCTGGTGCCGTTCGCTGCGTCCCGGTCCAGCGTGAGCAGGCCCAGGTGCTCGGGGTCCCCGGCGGCCAGCAGCATACCCTGCGACTGAATACCGAACAGCTCTGCAGGCTGGAGGTTCGCGACAACGACGATGCGCTTGCCCGGCAGTTCTTCGGGCTTATACGATTTGCCGATACCCGCTACAATGATCCGTTTCTCACCGATATCGACCTCCAGCTTGATAAGCTTACTGGATCCCTCCACCTTCTGTGCGCTGAGTATAGTACCGACTTTGAGTTCAACGGTCTTGAACTGATCGATCGAGATCAGCTGGTTCATCTGCTGCGCCGGCTGTTCCGGCGTCTGCCCGCCGTCTTTCTTCTTCCCGTTTGCGGTCGGTCGGATCTGCTGCTCCTGGGGGGCACTGCGTGCGCCCGCCGCCGCCTTTCCTGCATCGGTCCTCTTTTCGAACAGGGGCTGGGCCTGGACGATCCGGGCGCCGGATACGGCACCTCCCCATGCGGACAGTTGCTGCAGACTGAGCCCCTTTGTCTCCTGCGACACTGCGGCAAGTATTTTCTGTGCCGTGCCGGGCATGAACGGGAGCAGATAGACCGCTGTGATCCGCGTTGCCTCTATCGTGTGGTACAGCCGCGTGTTCAGCCGTTGTATATTGCCGGCCTTCGCATCCTGCCACGGCTTGGTCTGATCAACGTACCGGTTTGCCCCGCGGATAAACTCCCAGACGGCCGCGAGCGCGGTATGAAATTCAATGTTATTCATCGCGGCATCGTACGCACGGGAGAGGTCCGCGGCCTGCTGCTGCAGTGCACGGTCGGATTCGTCCGCGATATCCGGGACCGGCAGCACGCCGCCGGCAAACCGTACCACCATGCCGGTCGCCCGGGACAAAAGGTTGCCAAGGTCATTGGCAAGGTCGCTGTTGATGCGCGTCTGCACTGCGGTGTCGGAAAAATTGCCGTCGAGGCCGAAGGGCACCTCGCGCAGGAGAAAATACCGTGTGGCATCGGCGCCGTAGGCGCCGACCAGGGACTCCGGAGAAACGACGTTGCCCAGGGATTTGCTCATCTTGACGTCTCCCATAGTCCACCATCCGTGTGCCACGATGTGTTCCGGCAGCGGTATGCCCGCGGACATGAGGAATGCAGGCCAGTACACAGCATGAAACTTTATGATGTCCTTGCCCACGATGTGAAGGCTGGGCGGCCAGAACCGCTTGAACCTGTCCTCGTCCCGGGAATAACCGGCAACCGTCAGGTAGTTCAGCAGTGCGTCGAGCCACACGTAGATTACGAGCTTTGGATTGTCCGGCACCTTGATGCCCCAGTCAAACCCTGCCCGGGTTATGCTGAGGTCCTTGAGGCCTTCCCTGACAAAACTGAGGATCTCGTTCCTCCGCGAGGCGGGCAGAATGAAATCCGGGTGTGCCCCGATGTGCTCCAGTAGAGGCTGCTGGTACCGTGAGAGCCTGAAGAAGTATCCCTGCTCCTGCACCCGCTCCACGTCCCGGCCGCACACCGGGCACTTGCCGTCCGCGAGCTCTTTCTCGGTCCAGTAGGATTCGTCCGGGACGCAGTACCACCCCTCATACACCCCCTCGTAGATATCGCCGGATGCCTTCATCCGGTTCCACATCTCCTCCACGACCGCAGTGTGGCGGTCTTCCGTTGTCCTGATAAAGTCGTCATAGCTGATATCGAGCAGTCTCCATGCCTCCTGAAAGCGCCTGACAACCGTGTCCGCAAGCGCGCGGGGCGCTTGGCCCTGCTGCTGTGCGGAACGCTGTATTTTTTTCCCGTGCTCGTCCGTGCCTGTTGCAAACAATACCGTCTCGCCACACAGGCGCTTGTACCGTGCCAGCACATCCGCGGCAACGGTCGTGTACGCATGGCCGATATGGGGCACATCGTTCACATAGTAGATCGGTGTCGTTATGTAAAAGCCTTTGTTTCCCTGTTTCAGAATCCGCTCTTCCGTCATGCCAGCTCCTCTTAACCGAACAATCCTTTCAGTTTTACCTCACTCTGTTTAAACTTGGCTTTCTCGCCGTTTTCAAGCAACACAATGACTTCCATTGCCAGTACGTCATGCCCCACGACCTCTCCGGTCCCGAGCGGCGTTGTGACCTTCTTGTTGAGCTTGGGAAGGGCCTCCAGTGCCTGGACGTACTGATCGTACTCATACGTGAGACAGCACATGAACTTTCCGCATACGCCGGACAGCTTGTGGTAGGTCTGCGGCAGGCCCTGCGGCTTCACGTGTTTCAGGGTCACGGAGGTGAAGCTCTTCAGAAAGGTGCTGCAGCACAGCTCCCTGCCGCAGGGACCGACCCCGCAGATGATCTTCGACCTGTCCCTGGCGCCGATCTGGCGCATCTCGATGTGTGTGTGAAAGCGCTTCGCGAGGTCCTTGATCAGGTCCCGGAAATCCACCCGCGTCTCTGAAACGAAATAAAACAGCGCGCCACTGCCGTCAAAGAAAAACTTCACGTCGACCACGGACAGGTTCAGCCCGAGCTCGGACGCCTTGTTCTGGCAGTACATCTTCGCCTCTTTTGCCCGCTGGAGCAGGATCTGCTCCTTTTCTGCATCGTCCACCGTAAACGGCCGTACGACCTTGAGCAGGGACTTGATGTTTTCTTCCGGCATCTCCGTCTCGAACGGCTCCACGGCGATCCGTCCGGTCGAGATGCCGTTCTTTGTTTCTATGATCACCTTCTGGTTTTTCTGCAGCCTGAATGCCGATGCATCGTACGTCTGAAGCTCGTGCGAAAATTCGGGCTGGATTTTTGCAATACGTTTAATGGTCATTGGAATCCCCTGTTAGTTGAAAGAGTGCCTGCTCCATAATCATCTGCGGGCTGACGTTCAGCGCATAGGCGTGGCGCGCCTTTTCCAAAAACCACGCGGCCCTGAGAATGGCGCTTTGGCTGAACCTGCCCGAAAACTCCCTGATGCGGTCGCTGAAACCGCGCAGCCTCACCAGGGAGGGATTTTTTTGTACAACAAGTGCGTCGAGGAAAAAGGACAGGACGATGTCCATGATCTGTTCAAAGTTCTCCTTATATCCCTGTGCCTTGAATTTCTCGGCGAACTTGACCATGGAATCCGGCTCATGCACCTCTCCGAGCAGCGTAACGATGGTGGTGATAGCATGCTCGATGTCGCCGGGCGCGGTGTACCGGATACTGCCGTCCGCAAACAGACTCACATCGTTAATCTGCTCGCTGTCCAGGGACGTTACCGAGGCAAGAACCTCGCGGATAACCTCCTCGGAAAGTCTGTTAAAACCGACCTTGATAAGCCGTGACTGTACCGTCGGCAAAAGCCGGATATGCGACGACGTAATGAAGATAATGGTGGTCCAGGGCGGCGGCTCCTCGAGGGTCTTCAGCAGGGCGTTCTGTGCGTGCATGTTCAGCTCCGATGCATCGTCCACGATGAGGACCTTCTGCCTGCCCTCGAACAGGGGCGTATTGAGCCACGCTATGGCCTGTACCATGGTTTCCATCTGCGAGGTTTCGTCAGGAACGGGAATGGTAATCTGGAGGATGTCGGGGTGCAGATTGCCGTCGATCTTCTTACAGCTTTCGCAGGTATCGTCGGAAATCCACGGTTCCCGCCCTATCCCCGTGCAGTTGATGGCTTTTGCCATGTTGCGTGCGGCCAGATGCTTGCCGATGCCCTGCCGCCCGTAGAACAGAAAGGAGCTGTTGATGCTCTTGTTTTCGATGATCCTCCTGAGGATGGTGACGGCCCTTGTCTGGCCTTTGACGTCCAGCAGCGACATGGTTATCTCCGCCTTTCGGGCCGCGCATGAACAACACCGGCCATGCGCCTGAAGAACAGGTTGCTGATGTGCGTATGGACCGCCCCGATACTCCCGGCCGCATCGACGACCACAACCCGCTCCGGTTCCCGGCGTGCTATTGCATGATAGCCGTCCCGCACCCGTTCGAAAAACCGCCTGTCCATCATTTCGATGCGTGCACGGGCACCCCGTGCGGACATCCTCTTTTTTGCCACCTCGTAGGAGCAGTCGAGCAGGAAGGTGATGTCCGGTCTCAGCGGCAAGACAAAGGCCTGTTCCAGCATCCGGATGGTGTCAAGGCTCAGCCCCCTGCCGTAGCTCTGGTAAGCGATCGTTGCATCATGAAACCGGTCGCACAGCAGGACGCCGCCCTTTCTCAGTTCAGGTTCGATCAGTTCCCCGATAAGCTGCGCCCTGCTCGCGAAAAACAACAGCAATTCCGCCGGCGGCAGGATGTTGAGCGTCCGGTCGGCAAGCAGATCCCGTATCCGTTCTCCTGTCTGCGTACCGCCGGGTTCGCGCACCATACGCACGCCGGGGATACGGGACGCGAGCTCCCGCTCCAGCAGTTCAATCTGCGTTGTCTTTCCGGAGCCGTCGATGCCTTCGAATGTTATCAATAAACCTTTTTTCACCATACATTTGTGGCCGTTTCCCTGTTCCTCTTTCACCTGCCGCCGGAAGCAGGACCGGGGAGAATGTTCTGTTCTTGCTACCGGTTCTCCGGGAACCGCAGCCTGCTGAGGGCGGCCGTGTAGTTCCCCGCACCGAATATCGCGGTGCCGGCAACCAGGATGTCCGCCCCCGCATTCGCCACGGATTGGGCATTCTGGGTGTTGATACCGCCGTCCACCTCGATCAGGAGTGAGGGGTTAAGCTCGTGTTTCATGCCATCAAGCTCTTTGATCTTTTTCAAGGTCGAGGGGATAAATGTTTGTCCGCCGAACCCGGGATTCACGGTCATGATAAGAACAAGGTAGAGCTCTTCCATGATATCCCGCAGCATGACCACCGGGGTTGCGGGGTTCAGGGACACGCCCGCCTTTTTTCCCGCATCTTTTATCATGGCGGTCGCCTTGTGGAGATGGTTGCACACCTCGAGGTGCACGGTTATGATATCGGCACCAGCGTCGATAAAACTATGAATGTGTTCCATGGGCTCAACGATCATCAGATGCACGTCGAGCGGCAGGCGGGTCACCTTTCGAATGGCGCTGACCACCCCCTGGCCAACGGTGATATTCGGCACAAACCGTCCGTCCATGACATCGATGTGCAACAGGTCTGCGCCCGCTTGTTCCACCGCCTGTATTTCTTCGGCGAGCCGGGAAAAATCACACGCGAGGAGGGACGGGGCAACCAGCGTTT
>JAJYYW010000105.1 GCA_021800575.1 bacterium | reverse complement strand
GGTTTATGATGGTAGGTCTGATAATACATATACTTGTATGCGTAGTTCACGTACGGCAGGGTGAGGTCATTGCCCGACGGCAGGTCATAGATCGCCTTGACCGAAGGATTGGACTTCAGGGTCTTGTACACCGCGGGAACAACTGCATCGGAAGAGGTGAAGGGTATATGGGTTATCGTTTCGAACGGTATCACGACGGCAAGAACAACGGCCGCAATGATCGTCGATACGTTCCTTCGCATCATGACGGAAAGACCTGACGCGGCAAATATGGACAGCATCAGCTCGACGTCCAGGGAGTACCGGTTGGGAAACCGCAGAAAATCAAGCACCGGTAACTTCCATATCAGGTAGTATGGCATCGGGATCATCGTATACGATTTTCCTTCATTAAAGAGTATGGGTCCGTTGATCTGCAGATACGGTCCCAGGGAAAGGACAAACGCCGTTATGAGAAAGGTGAGAAACAGCACCTTGAACCGGGGGTTCGACTTGAATATGCCGATGAGACCCAGGACCAGGACAACGTAGCCGATGAAATAATGGGCTATCGTCGGATTGAAGTTATAGTTTATGGAGAACTTGCTCCACAAAAATGTCGTATGCGTCGGTAGGAAATAGCCGAGGAGGTCCTCGGAGTACAGCACCGCATCCTTTGCCAGCATGTGGGCTGAATGCAAAGACTCGACCGTCCCGATCATCGGAAGATAAAACGGCATAACGGCGGCAGCCGTCAGAATGCCGGAAACCACGAAGCCCCAAAACCTCTTTTCATGCAGCAGCAGGCCGCGCTCGACGATCAGGGCATACAGAACAAACACGATACTGAAGGTCACCAGGAAATAGATGGCAATGTAGGGGTCGGAAAGTGCGACCAGGATTGCACACAGCGTCATCAAGATGACATTTCTGATGGTCTGCTCATCGATAAAACGTAGAAACGCGTACAGGAACAGGGGTATGAATTCGATGGTCGTCAGGCCGAGCGTACCGACGTTGCCGGCAACAAAATGATAGGTTGAAAATGTATAGATGACCCCTCCCAGAAATGCAGGCAGGTCGTTCCTGACAAGCTTCTTCAGGAATAGAAAAGCGAAGAAACCCGAGAGGATAAAATGGGTAAGTATGAGAAGGTTATAGGTAACGAGATTCCCGAAGAGCATTTGCAGCGGGATGGAGCCCAGCTCGTTGACCGGCGTTGACCAGACCATGGGGATATTGTGCAGAGGATAAAACAGCGTGTTGTTCACCAGGGGACTGGTATGCAGGGTAACCAGCGCGTGCTTGAACCACCAGATGTCCCAGAGAAACATGAAGGCATCACCACTGCCAATCACCCTGGCACCCAGGTGCAGGGCAGCCGGGTAGGTAAACCCCAGGGTCAGCAGGCAGTACAGCAGGAATGCAACCCAGGAAGGAAGCCTGTAGGATGAGCGTTCGTCGTACACGGGTATAATTTTATTGTCCATCACGTGTCCCGTTTCCTGTTCCGTGAAGCGTGCTTCCCCGCAGACTGCAAAGAGCATGATGTCCGTTTCCGATCATACCGTACATCACCGGTCGTTTCCCGGCCTTTGTTCCAGTGCCGTCAATCGTTTCCCTTTGGTTTCCGGAAACACCCATATCCACAATCCTGCGAGCACAGCAAACAGCGAGGCAATGGATATGCCCCCGCCCAAGCCGTAATACCGCGCCACGAGCACCACGACGACCGGTGTAAAGAATTGCACTCCCCGGGCAAGGTTGAACGCCGTTCCCATGGCCGTATTGCGGATCTTCGTGGGAAACAGCTCGGACATGATAGGTCCATATCCGCCGAAAAACCCTGTACCAAACCCGACCATGAACATAAAAACGAGGATGACCGACGGATACCGCGCAATGACGTTCCACGCGACGGTTATCATGATGAGCCCGGCAGCCATCAGTAACGCATACACCGTGAAGGCCGGCCGCCTGCCGAACCGGTCTGCAAAAAAGCCGAAGGTCGCATACCCCAGAAAACCGCCTGTCTGGGTTATAATCATCCAGAGGCCCGATTTCGTCATGGAGAAATGCCGCTGCTCGTACAGGTAACCGGGAAGCCATGCATAGGTAAACCAGTACGCAGACATGATAAAAACGGCGAGCAGCAAGGATTTGAGAAAGACAGCGCGGTACTCGGATGAAAACAGGGATAAAAAGTTACCCCTCCCCTCGTCCCGGACAGCCGCCTTCGACAGCTCCCCGCTTTTGATGATACGGTTTCGTTCCGCCCAGAGGTCCGACTCCGGCAGCTTCTTCCGCACGATAATAACCAGTATAGCCGGCAGTACGGAAACCATGAAGGAAGCCCTCCAGCCGATGATCGGGGACACAAACCCGCCGATCAGTGCGGCAAGCGCAACACCGACCGGTGCCCCGGTCTGCATAAACGCGCCGAACCTGCCCCGCACTTGTGGGGGAAACGTCTCTCCAACGTAGGTCTGTCCGGTCGCCCATTCACCGCCGACACCGATGCCGGTGATGATCCTGAATAATATCAGGAAATAGAAGTCCGGTGCGAGGCCGCTCAAAAACGTCCCGATGCTGTACGTCAGGATCGTCCACTGCAGGACACTCCGTCTCCCGTACCGGTCCGCCAGCACGCCAAAGATGATGCCGCCGACGGCCGTTGCAGCGAGGGACAGGCCAAGTATGTACGAGAGATGGATGTTGGACAGATGCAGTTCCTTGCCGATCGGGATGAGGAGAAACGTGTACAGGGTCAGGTCGTAGAAATCAAATACCCAGCCGGCCCAGCTCATGAAAAGTATGTAATAGTGTTCTTTCCCGGGAACTGTATATTCGCTCAACAGTCTGGATTTCATACCTGCTACCTTAAAACCGATCGGTGTTTTTTTGCAAGAAAAAGATGAAATTCCCTCTTTATTGACAAAAATTATGGTTACGGTATGAATCATGCATGAACTTTAAAACACGGATAACGGTTGCGAACTCCCTCATAACGGTCATCGCTGTCGCTATTATTTATTACGTGGCAATCAAGACCATCACGTTTACCGCTGAGACCATCAAATTCATTTCCATCGTCACCGTTTTTATCGTGATCATAGCTCTGACCATCCAGTACCTCGCGAGCCTGAGACCGTTCTCCACGCTCCTCGAGTTCGATAAGCGCCTCCACGACAACACGCTGGATGAGCGGTTTACCAAAACGGCTTTTTACACGGCCATGTTCTTCCCGCTGTATTTCATGAGCGTATCTGCGGGACAATGGTACTTCGCATCCGTCATTTATTTCATCCTCCTGTACGCGTTCTCCCGCGCGGGACTGGCGATCGCACTGAAAACGACATTTGCCATCGTCAGCGGCGCCACAATAGCCAATATATTCCAGTATTTCGTCTACCAGAGACTCACCGAGCCCCTCATCGTCCGCATCCAGGAGCACCTGAAAGATACACAGATCCATCTCAAAAAAAGAGCCGGTATCTTTACCAAGATCTTTGTGAGTTCCTCCCTGCTCATCATCATCTTTCTCATCTTTGCCCGTACCATCGGCAACGAACTGATGGAGGACGCGCTCAGAACAAACGGTGTCGAGTCCGCACGGCTCGAACTCACGGTCTCCAGGGCCAGGGTGGATGCACTCCTGTCGCAAAGCCTTTCCCCGGAACAAACAGCAGCGGCGCTTTCGAAAATCAGGCTGGGCCAGAACGGCTACGTGCTTTTGATGGACAGCACGTACCACGATATCTTCAACATCTCGGACAACTATACCGCTGAATTACCCCTGAAAAAAATCGCATTCAAAAACACCTATAACGATCCCATAATCGGAGCAACGCTGATCAAACTTCCCCTCAGCAGCGGGCTCTCCCTCGTCGGCGTTTATTCGTGGTCTGATTATGCCGGTTTGCTGACACGGTTCGAAGATGCGCTCAACTGGCTGCTGCTGACCGTTATTCTGCTGCTCATCATGGTCTCCCTGTTTGTCACCATTGATATTTACCTGCCGATGAAGGCAATAGGAACATCGGTGGAAAAGCTGGTGAGCGGCAATTTCTCAACGCTCTCCGGGCTGTTTGTCGAGGACGAGGCCGGGACCATCGCAAACAATATCAGAAAAACGACTGAAGACATCAGGTCGGTCCTCAAATCGATAAAATCCGCCAGCTCCAATATTACGGATATAGCCGACAAAATGGTGGCGTCTATCGACCTGGCAAAAGAGAACATCCTCATACTCGATAAGGAGATCCGGAACAATGCGGACGTCATTGCCTCGGTCCAGCAGACGCTCAATCACCTGACGGAATACATCGAGGGTCTGATACACTCGATCAATGAACTGCTTGTCAACAGCGGCAAACTGACGGAACTGACGGATCGGGGCACGACGATATTTACCGGATTGACCGGTTCCGTAGAAACCGTTTTGAAATCCAACGAAGGGATCCGGACAGCCCTGGCCGCCGTGCAGAAAGGTATCGAGGAAAACGTGACGTCCGGGACGATCCATAGCTATGACGGTTTGAAAACGATGAGCATGAAACAGGAAGATGCGATCAAACAGACGGGGATATTCATCGAGTCGCTGATCGAGAACATCAACAAACTGAGTTTCGAGGTTAAAGGGGGAGAAAACAACCGGCAGAAGATGGACATGCTGTTCAACGGTGCACTGATCACGATCTCATCGCTCAACGATAACGTCGAGAAGATAGTCGTCGATCTCAATAAGATCGATCTCGTCATCGATGATACCAACCTGCTTGCCATGAACTCCTCGGTCATTTCCGCCCAGGCGGGAAAAGCTGGAAAGGGGTTCGACGTGGTGTCCGACGAGATAACAAAGCTCGCCAGCGTGACACAGACAAAGATCCTCGAGGTAAAGAACCTGACGGAACTGCTGGTCAAGGAAAAGGATACCATTAAAAACAATATCTACGAAAAAAAGAAATTTATCGATACGGTCGACGACAAACTCACTGCGTTCAAGGACGAGATACAGACGTTAACGGGCGGGACGGTGCATATCAATGAATCGTATCAAAACATTCTCAGGACGATGAACATTCTTGCAGCAAAGAGGGACAGCCTGTTCAAGGATTCCATGTCCGAGAAAGAAATGCACCACCTCATCAGAGGTAAGCTCCCCTCCCTGGAAAAGAGTATAGCGGGTATCAACATGTCTGCGGCCGATCTGAAAAATATTCTCGACAGCATGTTCAAGCGCTGGACAACCCTTACAGAAACCATGGCCCCCATCCCCCAGGAGCTTTCATCGATCAACGAACCCGCTGCCGCAATAAACGGGTACATGGCCGTCATAAAAACGAAAACAGCGGAAATCCAGACCGTCCTAAACAGGATAGCGGAGACATCCCGGCAGCTCAACAAACAGCTCGGCAGGCTGAACATACGTACCCAGATCGAGACCATCGCCGCCACCATCAATGAAGAGCCGAAAAGGTACCGGACGCTATGAAGAAAGCAAACAGGCTCCTGGCAATTTTTTACACCATTCTCCTGACCATTGTCCTCGGTATGGACAGTGCACTGCTTTCGACCACACATTCGATTACCATCAATGACCACCTGCTGAACCTGCCGGTCATTCTCGGTGCTGTTCTCGTTGCTGATCTTCTTTTTTTCTTCCTCAATCCCCTGTTTCTCCGTTCGTCAAAGGACATCCTCAACGGGGCCTATTCCGCATCTTCGGAACAACAAATGGACGCCCTCATACGGTATCCGTTCAGGGTCATACCGCTGACCGTTGTGACCGAAGCGACCGGCATCGTTGTTTATCTCATAGCCGGCACAGCGACAAGGATACTGGAAACAAAAGGCGTGCTTTCGTTGCTTCCCGGTCTTGCGGTCACGTTTTTATTCATCCTGATCGTCAGCATATCCTCCCAG
>JAJYYW010000104.1 GCA_021800575.1 bacterium | reverse complement strand
TAGCGATAGCCGAGGATATCGCTGATCAGGGTCGTCGTTTGGTCCAGGAAGCTGCTCAGCGGTTCCAGTTTTCTGAACCTGTCCATGACGTTGAGCAGGAAATCCAGTTTTTGCCGGTTGGCAAACATCTTTCTGGACGCCTCGCTGAGCTTGCTGTTGACAACGGCCAGGATGATCGCGATCAGAACAAAAACGGACAGATTGATCAGAATGAAATCAACCCTGGTCAATTTGACCTGGGCTATGACGCTGCTCACAGCGCTGTTGATGAAAACAAAGCTTCCCCGACGCAGCAAAACCACAGAGTACGCGGACAGAAAATAAAACAGCACATCTATGAACCCGAAAACAATGGTCTGCGCTGCATTGCCCAGCAAACCGACTCCCATGATCTGCAGAAGAAAAACAATAAAGAACGGACTATGGAAACCGCCGGTCAGAAAGACCGCAAACGCCGTAATGGAAGCGTCCAGAAGGGCCATAAGTATGCCGATGGCTTTCCTGGATGCGACGGCTTTAAAAACGTAATCGCTGATGATATTCGCGCCAAAAGCTATGCACGAAGCGAGCAGAAAATATTCATAGATAACGGTCTGGTGCCTGAAGAATATCAGTACGAGGACGACTGCTACGGGATACGACAGATAACGGGCTTTTATCGCCCATTTTGCCAATTGCTCTTCATAGGTATATTCCGAAGCCTTTGACGAGACTAAAATTCCCATCACACAGCGAGTAGAAAATGAAAGGGATTGTGATGGGAAGTGGTCCCATCACACAAGGTCCGCTCTTATTTTGCTACGGTTTTTTTCAACAGACTGCCGGCCTTGAATTTCGGCACCCTCTTTGCCGGTATTTTGATCTTTGTCTTGGTTTGCGGGTTTATACCTTCCCGTGCCGCTCTTTTTGTTACAAAAAATGTGCCAAATCCGGGTAATGCAAGCTTGTCACCTTTTTTTAATAATACCATGACGTGCTTAATAAAAGCGTTGAGAACGACTTCAGCCTTCGCTTTTGAGATCTCTGTCTCATCGGCAATTTTTTTAACCAGATCCGCTTTCGTCATATACCCTCCTTTACATTATGAGATATCTGCGTTAATATCAAATACATGATGCAAGTCAAGAAGATTTTTGCTGAAAAGACACTGTTGTGCACAGGAATTTGCGCAGAATAATAACAGGGGGACGAACACAATACAGGTGGTTGGAGTAGTGAGATGATATCCGCAAAGAATACGTCGGAAGATACAAGTATTGATGCCCAGCTGAGCCTGCTCGAAGCCCGTATCAGGGATTTAAAGTTTGACTATGACCGGTACTTCACCAGGGACATCAAGTTGGAGCCTGTCAGAAAGCGTGAAGACGTGGAACGCATGATTCTCAAGCTCAGCAAAATACAATTGCTGAAAGTGAGCCAGCGGTTCACCTATGAAAATATCATATCGAGGTTTATATCGATGAAGGCCTACTGGGATAAACGCCTGAGAATGATGGAATCGGGACTTGCAAAAAAAACCGGGGAACCAGGACCGGTTGCACAGACGTCTGAGCCGGACGGTTACCACCGCGTTTACGACGATTATGTCAAGCTTATCACATCCCTGAATCCGTCCGCGCGGATCAATTCCTATGAAAGTATCAGGAAAACACTCGACTCAAAAAGGGAAGAGCTGATAGCACAGTACAAGTGCAAGGACATCGAGTTTAAAGTGGAGTATGAAGACAAGAAGCTGAAATTCAAGGCGGTACCGAAGTTTTAAGCCCTATGGAAAATCACCGGTTGTCACGGCCCTTGCCGAAGGGCCATCAGCGGATCCGCCTCTTGATAAAAACCCCGCGTGCCATGATGCAGGCCGCACAAGCTATAGCTCAGGTCCTGCCGGCCGGAATCTCCATCGGGCTTTCCGGTGAGCTGGGAGCAGGGAAAACAACCTTTGTGAAGGGATTTGCCGCCGCCTGCAGTATTCCGCATGATGCCGTCACAAGTCCGACCTTTACCTTGATCAACGAATATAAAGGCACGGTACCGATCTTTCATGCAGACCTCTACAGAATCGGCTCAGATGATGAGCTGTTCAGGACAGGGATCTATGATCTTGATATGCGGCAGGGTTTCCTGCTCGTAGAATGGCCAGAAAAGTTTAAATCCCTTGCAAATTATCTTGATTTGTTTTTAGTTTTCAGTATTAAAAAGGATGGCAGATTGCTGACCATAACGGGTAACCGGGAGATCATGAACAGACTAAAAACAGTTAAACTTGAAAAGAGGTAAACATGGCTTTAGTGGTTAAAAAATTCGGCGGAACATCCGTCGGTGATATTGACAAGATTAAAAACGTTGCACGAAAGGTTGTAAAAGCAAAGGATAAAGGAGATGACCTCATTGTCGTGGTATCGGCTATGTCGGGTGAGACCAACAAGCTGGTTGATTACACCAACAAGACGGCAGAAATTCCCGACCTGCGGGAATACGATGTCGTTGTATCGACCGGTGAACAGGTGACCATAGGCCTCCTCTCCATAGCACTCATCGCCATGGGCTACAAGGCAAAATCGTTTCTCGGTTTCCAGGTACCCATCATAACAGACTCGGCATCCTCAAAGAGCCGCATCATCCGGATAGAACAGGACCGGATTAAAAAGGCGCTCAAGGAGGGGAACATCGTCGTGGTCGCTGGTTTTCAGGGCATCGATGAGAAGGGAAACATTACCACACTGGGGAGAGGCGGATCCGACACAACGGCGGTAGCCCTTGCAGCGGCACTCAAAGCCGATGTCTGTGAAATATATACGGATGTCGACGGCGTATACACGACGGATCCCAACATTGTACCGGAGGCGAGAAGGCTGGACAGGATCTCCTTTGAGGAAATGCTCGAAATGGCGAGTCTGGGAGCGAAGGTGCTCCAAACACGATCGGTTGAATTTGCAATGAAATATAAGGTCCCTGTAATGGTAAAATCTACCTTCACGGATGGTGGAGGAACATTGGTAACGGAGGATAAAGATATGGAAGAAGCAGTAGTTTCCGGAATAGCGTACGACAAGAACGAAGCCAAGATAACGCTGGTGAAGATACCCGACAAACCGGGCATAGCATCGAAGCTCTTTAAGCCGTTGACGGACGCGAACATAAATGTGGACATGATCGTTCAGAACATCAGCACGGAGGGGAACACGGATCTCACCTTCACCGTTGCAAAGAGCGACTTCAAACGTGCGATGGAGATCGTTAAAGATATTGCCAAAGAGATCAATGCACAAAACGTCCTGTCCGATCAGAGCATAGCAAAGGTCTCTATTGTCGGTGCCGGGATGAAGAGCCACGCGGGCGTTGCGCAGCAGATGTTTTCCGCACTCGCAAAAGAGAACATCAACATCCAAATGATCAGTACATCGGAGATCAAGATATCCTGTGTCGTGGAAGCCAAATACACGGAACTCGCCGTGCGGGTCCTGCATGAGGCATTCGGGCTCGATAAGGCGAAGTAGGCGGGCCCGGGCCACCCTATGGCTTCCCAGAAGATAGAGATTTACGACACCGTACTGCGGGATGGTTCGCAGTCAGAACGTGTCAATTTTTCGGTAGAGGACAAGCTCCGTATACTCTCCGCACTCGATGACATCGGTTTTTTGTACGTGGAAGGCGGATGGCCGGGGTCGAACCCGAGAGATATCGATTTTTTCAAAAAGGCTGCTTCCCTGAAACTCAAGAAGACACGCCTCACCGCATTCGGAAGTACACGGAAGAAGGGGGTACCCGCCGGCGGTGACCCGAACCTGAGGGCCCTCGTTGGATCGGGTGTTGCCTACGCAACCATATTCGGCAAGAGCTGGGACCTCCATGTCCGGGATGCGCTCCGGATATCCCTCGACGAAAACCTTGAACTCATCTTCGATTCGGTAAAATTTCTGAAGCGGCACATGGACGGTGTCATCTATGATGCCGAACACTTCTTCGACGGTTATAAAAACAACCCCGAGTATGCCCTCAAAACCATCCTCGCCGCCCACCAGGGCGGAGCAGACCGCATCGTGCTGGCAGACACCAACGGCGGCACCATGCCCTGGGACATAGAATCCATCATCGAGGCCGTCAAGCAGGAATTTCCCGCCGGGATACTCGGCATCCACCTGCACAATGACTCGGAAACAGCGGTTGCAAGCACTCTCATCGCGGTGACCCATGGTGTCCGCCATATCCAGGGCACAATCAACGGCTACGGAGAGCGATGCGGCAACGCAAACCTGTGCTCGATCATCCCGCCTCTGCAGCTGAAAATGGGCTATACCGTGCTCGGGGACAACCTCAGACGTCTGAAGGACATATCGAGACTTGTCGACGAGCTCGCCAACCTGCCGCCCAACCAGTATCTCCCCTATGTGGGTGAAAGCGCGTTTGCGCACAAGGCGGGTGTCCATGTAGATGCGATTGTAAAAAATACGAAAACCTACGAGCATATCGACCCCTCCCTGGTCGGAAACAGCAGGCGCATCCTGGTGTCCGACCTCTCCGGGAAAGCCAATGTCCTCATGAAATCGAAAGAGCTCGGGATAAAGCTGGCGCAGGCCGAAGATGCATCGCGTATCGTGAAGACCATCAAGGAACTCGAAAACCAGGGATATCAGTACGAAGCTGCCGAAGCATCCCTCGACCTGTTGATCAACAGGTCCATGAACCGGCACAGGAAATTTTTCAGGCTCGTCGGTTTCAGGGTTATCGACGAAAAGAGAAAAGAGGACGAGCCCCCGATCGCGGAAGCGACCATCATGCTCGAGGTTGACGGAAAGCTCGAGCATACAGCTGCGATGGGCAACGGACCGGTCAATGCGCTCGACAACGCCCTCAGAAAAGCACTGGAAAAGTTTTACCCGGAACTGAGAAACGTCCGGCTGCTGGATTTCAAAGTCAGGGTCATATCTTCGGGCGAGGGAACGGGTGCGTCGGTGCGGGTGCTGATAGAATCGGGCGACGGCATGCACCGGTGGGGTACGGTGGGGGTATCGCAGAATATCATCGAGGCAAGCTGGCTTGCCCTCGTGGACAGCATAAACTACAGGCTCCTGAAATACAAACAGCCGAAAAGCTGATCCAGAGAGCCCTGCATGGACACCCGGTTTCAATCCATTCGTGGTTTCAATGATATCTTGTATCCCGAAACCGATCGTCTGCTCCGGGTAGAGACTACCGCGGCTGCATACTTCGACCTCTTTAACTTCCGGGAGATCCGCACGCCGCTGCTGGAAAAAACCGATCTTTTTGTGCGGGGCA
This sequence comes from bacterium, assembly GCA_021800575.1. Classification (GTDB taxonomy): domain Bacteria; phylum JAMCPX01; class JAMCPX01; order JAMCPX01; family JAMCPX01; genus JAJYLM01. Next base: position 635 of record JAJYYW010000104.1, on the reverse strand, counting down.
TCGGTACGGGAACCGATATCGTGGAAAAAGAAATGTACACGTTTGAAGATGCCGGGGGCGAATCCCTGTCGCTGCGGCCCGAAGGAACGGCATCCGCGGTGAGAGCTTACCTGGAACACAGCATGGACAAACAGGACCCCGTCCAGAAATGGTTCTACCGGGGCCCGATGTTCAGACATGAACGTCCTCAGAAAGGACGGTACCGCCAGTTCTATCAGGCCGGGTGTGAAGCCTTCGGTATAGCAGATCCGTTCATCGATATAGAGATGATACAGCTGGCGGATACGATCATCACTGCGCTTTCCCTCGAACGTATCACCATCCGCATCAACTCCATCGGATGCCCGGACTGCAGGCCCGGATACACGCAGGCGTTGAAGGCCTACCTCCGGGGTGTGCAGGAAAGGCTCTGTGATGATTGTAAACGGAGGATCGAAACGAACCCTCTCCGGGTGCTGGACTGTAAAAAGCACGAGTGTGCTGCTGCCACGGCGCTCGCTCCGAAAACAACGGATTACCTTTGTCAGGACTGTGCCGCACACTTCGGTTCCGTCAAGACAGGCCTGCAGGGCCTGCGCCTGCCCTTCACCGAGGACCCGGGGCTCGTCCGAGGGCTTGATTACTATTCGAGAACC
>JAJYYW010000103.1 GCA_021800575.1 bacterium | reverse complement strand
GGAGATTATATATTCCAGAACAGCCTCACGCCGCAGGATCAAACACGGGAACTGGTGCAGTACGCGATGAACCGCCTGGGATTAAAGACGTTCGCCGTCCTGTACCCCGAGAGCGCCTACGGAGAAGGCATGATGCGGGCATTCGTGGAACAGGTGCTGAACAACGGCGGTACCATAACGGGCCTGGAAGGCTACAGCCCGATGGAAACCGACTTCAAGGTACAGATAAAAAAGCTCGTCGGAACCTATTATCTCGATTTGAGGAAAGCGGACATTCAAAAATTACCCCCGGATCAGAAAGACAACCCGCCCCCCATCATAGACTTTTCCGCCATCTTCATACCCGATTATTACGAGAAAATCGCCATGATAGCCCCGCAGCTCCTCTACTACGACGTGAACAATGTCCAGCTGCTCGGCGGGAACGGCTGGAGCGGCCCGGGCCTCATCCAGATGGGCGGCAGGTACGTTGACGGCGGCATGTATACAGACGGGTTTTTTACCCAGAGTACGGACCCGATCGCACAGGCTTTTACCGCGTCGTACGAGGCCTCATTCCAGCAGGAACCAACCATCCTCTCTGCCCTGGGGTTCGATTCGGCAAATATCCTGTCGCTGGCCCTCCAGCACTCGTCGAGCAGGACCGATATCAAGAACAACCTGGCCGCCACAAAGGATTTTCACGGCGTCAGCGGAACCATCACCTACAACGGAAGCACAGTTCCGGTAAAAAAACTTTACTTATTACAGGTCCATGGTAGAAAGATTATAGAACTATCTCATTGAGGTACGTACAATGAAGCTGAAGGATGTCATGAACACCATGCAGGGCATGGATTTTGCGGATTTTACGATCAAGGCCATAGAAGGCTGGCTCGATGAAGACGTCAGCAGCCCCATCATCAAGAGCGATATCTACGAGAAAAACAACGAACTGATCATCGAAATGGATCTGCCATCACTCGATCCTTCCAACATTGAATGCTTTATCCATAACGGCGTCCTCTATATCCAGGGGGTGAAACTGGAAAGTGTTCCCGCGGACGTCATGCGGTACAACCAGATAGAGCGCGCCTTCGGGAATTTCACCAAGACCGTACCCCTGCCCGTGACCTGCGACACGAAGAATGTCAGGGGAATTTTGAAAAACGGGGTATTGAAGATTATATTAAAGAAGGTTCAGGAACGCAGGCATGTAAAAACGCTTATAAAAATAGAAAAGGGATAGACGTATGGCTGACGAAATTGAAATAAAACAGGAAACCGAGCAACCGCAGGATAAGCTCAAAATACCGGAAGAGCTCCCGCTGGTGCCGATACGGGATATTGTCCTGTTCCCGAACATGATACTCCCGCTGTTTGTGGGAAGGGAATCATCCATTGCTGCTATAGATTACGCACTGACCAAAGAGCGGCTCGTCGTTTTTTCCACGCAAAAGGACATGAACGACGAATCACCTTCACCCGAGGGCATCTTCTCCGCAGGGACGGCAGGGTCCATTACCCGGATGCTGAAACTGCCGGACGGCAGAGTCAAGATCCTCATCCAGGGCCTTTCCCGGGTACGTATCAAGGAATACAGGCAGACCCAGCCTTACTTCTCGGTGGCACTGGAAACCGTGCAGGACGCTCCGGTTACCGAAACCGTCGAGATACAGGCGCTCATCAGAACGGCGAAAGAGCAGATCGAGAAGGTTATCTCGATGGGTAAGGCGATCCAGCCGGACGCCCTTATCCTCATCGAGAACATATCGGAGCCGGGCAAGATCGCGGATATCATCGTCACCAACTACGGACTGAAAACCTCCGAGCTGCAGTCGTTCCTCGAACTATCGGATCCCGTGGAACGGCTGAAAAAGGTCATCGACATGCAGAACAAGGAGATAGAGCTGCTGACCGTCCAGGCGAAGATACAGTCGCAGGCGCGCGAAGAGATGGGCAAGGTACAACGGGAATATTTTCTCAGGGAGCAGCTCAAGGCGATCAAGAGCGAGCTCGGCGACATCGACGAGAAAGAGCGTGATGTCAAGGAATTCAGGAACAAGATAAAAAAGGCAAATATGCCCAAGGACGTGGAGGAAGAAGCGCAGAGCCAGCTCAACCGCCTGGAGATGATGCACCCGGATTCAGCCGAGGCATCCATCGTCCGCACGTACCTTGAATGGCTCGTCGATATCCCCTGGAAAAAGGGGACCAAGGAGAACATCGACATCAAGCATGCCCGGACGGTCCTCGACGAGGACCACTATGACCTGGAGAAGATCAAGGACCGGATACTCGAGTACCTGTCGGTCCGGAGGCTCAAAGAGAAGGCGAAGGGCCCAATCCTGTGCTTCGTTGGTCCCCCGGGTGTGGGCAAGACATCACTCGGGAAATCCATAGCGCGGGCCCTCAACAGGAAGTTTGTCAGGATGTCGCTCGGCGGTATCCGTGATGAAGCAGAGATACGCGGACACCGGCGGACGTACATCGGTGCAATGCCGGGGAGGATCATCCAGGGCATCAAGCAGGCCGGTACGAACAACCCAGTGTTCATGCTGGACGAGATTGATAAAGTAGGTGCCGATTTCAGGGGAGACCCGTCCTCGGCACTGCTCGAAGTGCTCGATCCGGAACAAAATTATGCTTTTTCCGACAACTACCTGAGCGTCCCCTATGACCTGAGCAATGTCCTGTTCATCACCACCGCCAATGTCATGGACCCCATACCGCCTGCACTCCATGACCGCATGGAGGTTATCACCCTGTCCGGCTATACGGACGAGGATAAATTAAGGATAGCGAAGAAGTTCGTCATTCCCCGGCAGGAAGAGGAGACCGGTGTTGGGAAAGACAAGGTCGTGTTCGACGACGAGTCCATACTATTCATCATCAACAGCTATACGCGGGAGGCCGGACTCAGGAACCTGGAACGCGAGATCTCTGCGGTCTTCAGAAAAGTGGCGCAGAAGCTCGCCGAAGGAGAGACGCCGCCCTTCAAAATCACCCGGGACACGGTCAGAAAGTTCCTCGGGATTCCCAAAACACCTCCGGAAGAACTCATGACGACCGACGAGATCGGGGTAGCGACAGGACTTGCGTGGACCCCGTACGGCGGCGACGTTCTGTATATCGAAGTCACCACCATGAAGGGCAAGGGACGGCTGACCCTCACCGGACAACTCGGTGATGTCATGAAGGAGTCTGCAATGGCGGCGGTCAGCTACCTGAGGACGAATGCGAGCAAACTCGGTATAGATGCCTCGGCATTCGACCGGCTCGATATCCATATTCATATACCAGCCGGGGCCATCCCCAAAGACGGGCCCTCTGCGGGTATTACCATGGCCGTTGCGACCGCCTCGGCCCTGACCGGCAGGAAGGTCAGGAAAGACTTCGCGATGACCGGGGAGATCACCCTGCGGGGCAACGTGCTTCCTATCGGCGGGCTCAAGGAAAAATCCCTTGCAGCCCTCAGGGCGAAGATTTTCAAGATCATCATACCGCATGGCAACAAGCCGGACCTCGAGGACATGCCCGATTATATCAAGGACAAGGTGCAGTTTATGCCGGTGAGTCATATCCGTGAGGTTCTTGACCAGCTGTTGATCCCGGCCGGTGAAAAGGCGCCAAAGCCAAAGGACAGCCGTAGAAGCAGTGAAAACGTGGGAAGAGTTAAACCTCATAAAAAACATACGAAAAAGAACAGGTAAGCAGAACCACGGTCTCATTGTCGGCATAGGAGATGACACCGCCGTTGTCAGGGCTCCTGTCAGAGAAAACCTGCTGTACACGGTTGACAGCATTGTGGACGGCATCCATTTTTTGGGAGAACTCAACCGGTGGGAATCTGCCGGAAAAAGGGCAATCGGCGCTGCAACGAGCGATATAGCGGCCATGGGCGGCATCCCACAGTACGCACTCTTATCCCTGTTCCTGCCGCACTCCTTCCCTGAAAGGCATGTTGATGCTTTTCTCCGTGGCTTTCTCTCCCGTACCGGCACCTACGGGATGTCTCTCATCGGCGGGAACATAACGACCATGAACGGAAAATTTGCTGCAGACACGGTGGTGATCGGGGAAACCGTGCAGGGCAAGTTCGTCGGGAGGAACGGGGCACGGGGCGGAGATATCGTGTGCATGGCCGGCTTCACCGGAGAGGCAATGGCTGGTCTCGATCTGCTGAGAGCCGGTATGAAAAACCGGTATCCCGGCCTCGTCAGAAGGTATCTTGAACCTGCCCCCATGATCAACGAAAGCCGCCGCATCGTCCATGCTCTGTCCCCCCATGCCATGATCGACGTATCTGACGGTTTGGTGCAGGACCTCCTGCACATAGCCGGCGAAAGCGGTGTCGGCGTGGACCTCGACCTGGATGCGATCCCTGTTTCGCGGGGCGTCGTACAAACGGCACTGCTCATGAACAAATCACCCTACGACTATATTTTGACAGGCGGGGACGATTATGTTTTAGTCTTTACTGTTCCGGAGAACCGGTTCAAAGCCCGCGTGGACAGCACCCCGATCCATGCCATAGGAAAGGTGACCCGGGCCCCGGGGATCAGATTTTTTAAAGACGGGAAAAAGGCAGACCCGGGCCTGAAACAATTCGGATACATCCACAGGTGACAAAATGGATCACGTCAACATAAATTTACACAACCTGAGTGCTGAAGAAGCCCTCAACGAGCTTTTCCTGATCTACAGGAAACTGACCAGCACCAACACCTACCGGGACATCCTCGCCATCTTCGCCGAGTCACTGCAGAAGCGGGTTGAGCACTTTGAGGCGAGTATCGTCGTTTTTCTGGACCGGAAGAACATCGACGGGGCGGGCGAGGTCATCGCAAGCACCGAGATACAGGACAACACCACCCTCGTGATCGACCTGGGGAGGTATCCCGAGATCCGCGCCGCGGTAGAAAAAAAGGAGGCGATCGCCATAGAAGACATCGCAACCACCACGCTGATCGGCGATGACATCAGGTCCGTGATCCTCGCCAAGGGCATCCACTCGTCGTTCGTGTTACCGATCTTCGACATCAGCGATATCATCGGGGTTGTGCTGGTCCGCTCCAAAGATCCCATCCAGCTCTCCTCGTTTTTGCAGCGCTACTATTTCATCCAGGCAAACATGCTTGCGTCAGCCATACTCAACATATCGCGCATGAAGGTCCTCGAAGAATCCAAGAACAAGGCGTACGAGCTCCTGAAAATAAACGAGGACTACGAGTTCCTGTTCAATCACGCGATGGACGGCATGATGCTGATCGACCGGGACGGCAAGATCCGTGCGGTCAACAGGTCATTTGAAAAACTGACCGGCTACGGCGCCCGGGAGATCATCGGGCAGAACTACTCGAATGCGATAGCGAACGATGCAAGCAGGGAAACCGCAAACCATATCTTTCAGGGATATCTCAGGCGGCAGTTCGTGAGCAAGTTCGAAATCGAGATAAAGACGAAAAGCGGCGCGCTGAAAACGATCTCCATCCGCGCAACACCGCTGCCCGGCCGCCAGGACGTTTCGCTGATTTCCCTGCGTGACGTGACCGAGGAGAAGCTTTTGAGCAAGGAGCTGCTCAAGACAACGGACCTTCTGCTCAAGACCATCAGTAGTTCTTCCGATGCAATCATTGCCGTGGACACAGCCGGCAAGCTGCTGTTCTTCAACGAGGAGGCGACACGCCTGTTCGGCTATTCGCGTGACGAGGCGATACAGTACGTGCATGTTACACAGCTGTATCCCCAGAACGTCGCCAAGGAGGTCATGAAACTTCTCCGGCAGAGCCCCACCAAGCACATCCGGAACTATCCCATCGAAGTACGGACGCGGGGCGGGGAGACCATCCCGGTGACCCTGTCCGGCGCGATCGTGTACAACGAGAAGGGCGAAGAACAGATGTCCGTGGGATACCTGCGGGACGAACGGGAAAAGATCCGGATGGAAAAATCGCTGGACGAGGCATTGTCGAAATTGAT
>JAJYYW010000102.1:2363-5977 GCA_021800575.1 bacterium | reverse complement strand
GCATTCAGGATGTCGAGTATCTTCATTGCTCCTATCGCATCCCCCCACTCGAGCGGCCCAAAGGGGTAACCAAGCCCCAGCTTAATGGCAAGATCTATGTCCGCGGGAGCAGCAACGCCCTTTTCAGCGGCATTGCATCCGGTGTTGACTATCATTGCCAGTACTCTGCCGACGATAAACCCCGGACTATCATTGATCACATCGACCGGCACACCGTCTGCACCGAAGACGAGCTCGCCGGCTTGCCTGATGTGCTTTGCAGCCGCCGGTGTCGTCATGATCGTTCGGTGGCGGTCAAACCCCATAAAGGTATCAACGCCAATCACCCGTGCAGGATCCAATCCCGCATTGAGTGCGGTGGTCGTCGCATCTTCGGCGAAGGGAACTACGACGATAAGTGAATGGTCTGCCGGTCTGCTGCCGGTATCGATCGGAATACCTCGTGAACGCAAATATTCGGTAATGATGACATGCGCCTCTGCAGGATCGGTATCTACCCAGACCATGATTTCCTTCAACCCTGCGCCGTTTGTTGTGACCGTGTGCTCCCGTACGACGGGCTTGCCCTGGTCATAGTCGTAGAAACCTTTTCCTGACTTACGTCCCAGAAAGCCTGCATGCAGACGTGTCCTGGTGATATATGACGGACGGAACCGCGGGTCCTGGTAGAACTGGTCGTAAATTGCCTCTGTTGCAGTGTGCGAGATATCGAGTCCGGTCAGATCGAACAATTCAAACGGCCCCATTTTGAAACCGGCTGTTTCGCGCAGTATACGGTCTATCTCCTGTGGTCCGGCGATGCCCTCGCTTAACAACGCGAGGCTTTCCGTGCCGTACGCCCTGCCGATATGGTTGACGATGAATCCCGGTGTATCTTCCGTGACAACCGGTGTGTGATCCATCCTCTTTGCAAGAGCCACGAGTGTCCGGACCGTCTGTTCTGCGGTTGCAAGACCCCGGACAACCTCCACGAGCTTCATCAGGGGCACCGGATTGAAGAAATGAAAGCCTGCCACCCGTTTGGGATTCCTGCACACAGCCGCAAGAGCGGTCACGGACAATGAAGACGTATTCGTGGCGATAATACAATCGCCGGTCACGATGTCTTCAATCGTTTTGATCAGCCGTTGCTTTGCATCGAGGTTTTCAATGATAGCCTCGACCACGATATGACAGGATGAAAAATCCTTCACGGTGTCCGCTTTTGTTATCAGGGAAACAGCCTTTGCCGCACGGTCTGCGGGTATCTTTCCTTTTGCAGCACTCTTGCTTATCATGCCGGCAATGAAGCTCAGCGCAGCGGTCACAGCCTTTTCCTCGGTATCGTACAGCACGACCTGCATGCCGGACAGTGCTGCTACCTGGGCAATGCCTCTGCCCATGGCACCGGCGCCTGCGATCCCGATCTTCAGCATATCGTTTCCGGAAAACATGGCCGTGCCTCCTATACCTTTTCCACGATCATGGATATGCCCTGCCCCACCCCGATACACAGGGAAACAAGGCCGAACTGAACATCGCTTCGTTCGTTCATCTGGTGCAGGAGCTTTGTCATCAGGATCGCACCGGTGGCACCGAGTGGATGACCTGCAGCGAGAGCGCCGCCGAGCGGGTTTAATCGCGGGTCCTCTCGCTCCATGTTCCATTCCTTCAGGACTGCCAGTGACTGTGCTGCAAAGGCTTCGTTGAGTTCGATCAGACCGATTTCGTCGAGGGTAAGGCGTGCCCTGCTCAGGGCCTTCTTGGTCGCAGGCACCGGACCTATGCCCATAATTCTCGGAGGCACTCCGGCAACTGCCATGCTCCGCACCTTTGCAAGGGGCTTCAACCCATGGGACATGCCGTAATCTCCGGATACGAGCAGGACTGCTGCAGCACCGTCGCTTATCTGGCTCGAATTTCCCGCTGTAACAGAGCCGCCATTTTTGAACACGGGCTTGAGCAGGGACAATTTTTCTAACGAGGTGTCAGCACGCGGTCCCTCATCTGTGTCTGCAATCCCAGCGCGCGTTTCAACCGGAACGATCTGTTTTTTGAAATGGCCGTTCTTGATGGCCCGAATGGATCTTTGATGGCTTGCAAGGGCAAACCGGTCCTGTTCGTCCCTCGACACGGTGTACAGTTCTGCAAGATTTTCTGCGGTCAGACCAAGGGAATCGGTATGTCCCATGGCCTCCATCTCCCGATTGACCAGCCGCCAGCCCAGCGTCGTGTCGTACGCAGTGACATTGCCCTTCGGAAATGCATGCTCCGGTTTTGGCATCACCCAGGGAGCCCTGCTCATGGACTCAAACCCGCCGCCGATGTACACGTGCCCCTCGCCTGCAAGGATACATCGTGCTGCTTCGGCTATCGCTTCAAGGCCGGATCCGCACAGCCTGTTCACTGTGCATCCCGCTGTTTCAACCGGGAACCCAGCAAGCAGCACGCTCATGCGTGCGACATTGCGGTTATCTTCTCCTGCCTGGTTTGCGCACCCAAAGTAGACGTCCTCGACATCCTGGACCGGGACACCCGTTCTATCGATGATCTCGCGCACAACGCGTGCACCGAGGTCATCGGGCCTGACCGAGGACAAGATACCACTATGCTTGCCCACGGCGGTTCGCACTGCATCCACAAGCCAGACTGTTTTTGGCATCGTTTCCATACGACCTCCCGCTTTGTCACATTACGGTTACGACTATCGGTATAAGTGTAGCGTTGATTGCACCCGCATTGCAATCACTACGGTTACCGATGGCTGACACAGGGAACATTTCCCAAGACCCGACGTTTAATACAGCAAGGAGGTATCAAAGCCATGAACAAGAAATTGATAGCTGGTATGGCAGTCCTTATGGGACTGGTGCTGTCCGGGAGTGTCTATGCAATGGGCCCGGGCGGTTGGCACGGTATGGGGTTTACAGAAGTTGCAAACCTCAACATCGATTCCGTAAAAAACTTTCTCAGGGAGACATCATCCGCACGCAATGAGCTCATTTTAAAGCGCATCGAGCTGGCGAAGGCATACGCAGCCAAGGACCTGAATTACGACAAGATTGCTTCAATCCAAAAAGAGATCATAGACCTCAAAACAAAGATCCTCGACACCGCAAGAAAATATGGTCTTGATAAGGAAATTACCGCGTGGTTCAGCATGCGGCATGGCATGGCAGGCAGGGGCATGGGACCGGGAATGATGAGAGGCATGAGACCCGGTGGTATGATGGGTTGTCCGGGCTATAACCAGTAACAGAGCTTACAAAGGAGTCTATACTGGTGAGGTAACATATCCAGGAAGGGCAACTGCCGCCCTTCCTGGTTTCAGAATTGGGTCTTCAGTCTTTGTATCCTACCACGTCCACGAAACATTCCTGCCGCAGATGATTCCGGTCGTCGTTCCGCTGCTGCCGTCGGCAGTCGAAATTGTCTCCGAATACGAGCACTGCTCATCGATAAGCGCAGTATTGTACTGCGGATTGCTGTCGGTACCCGAGATTGAAAGATTGCCCTGGGATCGAAACGACAGGTTCTCATACCCGGAATTGGTGTTTCCTCCAAATGAACCGGTCTCTTCTACCGTGCCGGTCAGTGTCAAAGCGATCGTGTTGCTTCCTATCTTGCTGTCCATG
>JAJYYW010000102.1:0-2353 GCA_021800575.1 bacterium | reverse complement strand
ATGCAATTCGACATGGTATAATAAAGGTCGACACTGTTGATGCCGTTGGAAGATGATACGGACGTTGTCCCTGTGATGGTGACGGTACCACCCAGCGGACAGCTCACGGACTGGTAGTTTTGAGGACCCGACGGCTTGCCTGCCAAATGCTGGTTGTAAATATCTGATATGGTCCAGCCTATACCCCACACAACATCAGAATCAACCTGATTTTGCGAAAGGGTTTTTGAGGATGAACTGCTCCCGCCGCTGCTGCTACTGCCGCCGCATCCTGCCATGCCTGCGATTAAAAGCACTGTTGCAATACCGAAAACAAACCCAATAGCTTTGTTCGTATACTTATTTTGTATCATAAAACCTCCTTTAATATGTGGTCCTTTGCCGGTAAAACGTAACGCTTTGTGATGCTCAAGATACGTGTTGCCACTATGAGGTTTTTAACGACCCCAATCGTGGAACAGCTATGCCCGGGAAGTTTTCGGTGGATGAAACAATGAATTCACAAATTCTTGTGAATGAAAAGACGCTCTTTTCTGGAGGATTTCAATACCGAGGTATAGATTTGAAACATACAAAAAGTCGAGCAACGCAATGAAGAAGCCTGCATCTTCGTGAAGAGAACCCGATCCTTTATGCTCTAAAACACTACGATCTTTTGTAGTTTGACCGCAGCGGGAGGATAGACCTTGGCCGTTTGCATGCGCTTTATTTTGATTATAATCCGTATATCCGTCGTCCTGCATGAGAATGTCTTGATCAGAGGCAGCTGACTGTCTGGCACTACCCATGTTCACGGCTACAAAAAGAAATAAGATAAGACTTGCAGAATACAGCGATTTTATTCTCCGGAGCATAATCATATTTTTTTTATATATGTTATTTGTAATGATGTCAAGAAATAGACGCACTAAGGTATGATGTTTCCTAAAAAAATGGCGCCGAAAGGCGCCATTTCATATTGCTCTCTTAAAATGTAGTTTACTTTGCTGCTGGAGCTTCTGCCGGTTTAGCCGGTGCCGGTGCTGCAGGCGCTGCTGCTGCTTCCGCCTTGATACCGTGAATCCACCATCCGTGCAGTGTTAACTCGACCATCTCGCCACCCTTAAGAGCCTCTGCTTCCTTCAAAGCAACCTTTGCTACGTGGTAAGCGTGAACCTTGCCGTCCACCTTCACTCTCAGCAAAGTGCCTTTCTTCAGCTTCTCAACCTTGATGACCTCTGCCTTGACGGTCTTCGCTTCTACCTTCTTCATGACCTTCTTGTGTGCTACCGCCTTGTGAGCTTCAGCTTTGGGTGCTGCCATTGCCATAGTTGACAATGTAAGTGCAAATGCTAATGCCGCTGCTACTGATATTAATTTTCTCATCCTTGTTCACCTCCTTTTAGTTTAAAGTTAAAACTACTCTTGCAAATATCATACCATTACAATAGATTAAATAATACAATGAGTTATATATAGTGCCAGATTTTATAGCACCAAATGGTATACTCTTTTATCCTATATGGTGCAGATTTTTACCAAATACGGACGCTCGCCGCAATCCACCCTGTTCACAACACAGTTCTTTAATTCATTTTTCATGCATTTCTATGACCGGATCAAACTCCGCCCCCAAAGATAATGCCTGCTGTACCTTGTAGGATAACATACTGCTGAGCTTATCATCAGGCCTTTGATCGAGCAGGTGTTTCAGCATTGGTTGTGCATGCTCCATATCGCCGTTGCGTATCAGCCGCCACACCTCACGGGAATCTTTTAAAAAAGCCGGATCTTCACCGGGCATCACTTCGTACAGCATAACGCCCTCAGTTTTACCCTTTACCCTGACAATACCCATCTGTCTTAACGGAACCTGCCTTCCCAGAGACTTTTTTGTCATATCGCTGATAATGCAGGTTGAACCAAAAAACTTATTCAATCCTTCGAGTCTTGATGCAAGATTCACGGTGTCGCCGATCGCGGTATAATCGAACCGTTTGTCGGATCCCATATTGCCGACGATTGCCGTTCCTGAATTGATGCCGATACCGATGGCAATATCACTGCCGATGATTCGTAATGCCTGCTGTTTCAAGTCATCCATGGCCTTGATCATATCCATGCTGGCGGAAACCCCGTGTTCAGCGTGGCTCTTGTCCGGAACAGGCGCGCCAAAAATAGCCATGATGGCATCGCCGATGAATTTATCGACCACCCCATGGTGCCGATGAATGATCTCCGTCATGGTATTGAAGAAGACGTGAAGGAATGCAACGAGTTTTTCCGGCGGTATGCTTTCAGCTATAGAGGTAAAATTTCTGATATCCGAGAACAAGACTGAGATCTCCCGTTTCTCTCCCCCCAGTTTCAGCAT
>JAJYYW010000101.1 GCA_021800575.1 bacterium | reverse complement strand
GTTGACCTTATTGTTTGTACTGTCGACCAACCATACAGTTCCATAGAAGTCCACTGCCATATCGCACGGACAGGTATCCATGGTATAGGTCGTGATTGGTGAACCGCCGGACGTCATTTCCATAACATCGTGGTCTCCCTGGATCCAGAGGTTACCTGACGGGTCTATAGAGATGTGGTCCGGTTCTACGTTCGTGCCGAACGTGCCGGAAGTTATCCCGCCTGCACCTATTTCGGTAAGTGTACTGTCTCCATAGTTCACGACCCACGCGTTGCCCTTGCTGTCGATTCCTATCTCGGTCGGCGTTACACCGACACCGAATGTGCCCAGGGATGTACCCGTAGGACTCAGGACACTCACGGTGTTATCTCCGGTATTTGATACCCAGATATCACCCTTAGCATCTATCACTATATCAACAGGATTGACGCCCATGTAATATGTACCGAGAAGGCCTCCGTTCGGATTCAATGCAGTCACCGTGTCAGTTCCATTTGCAACCCATACATTGCCGGAAGCATCTATTGCAATGCCAAGAGGGTCAAAGCCTGCACTGTAGTCCCCTATCTTTTGTCCTGATGGGCTCAGTTCAACAATCGAATTGTTTTGAACGCTTGTCACCCACACATCACCCTTTGCATCGATGGCAAGATTTGAAGATGATGGATCAACAGGATAGGTACCGATCACGCCATGTGCATCGTTCAACTTGGTAACGGTATTGCCCTTAAAGTTGAGGACCCACACATTACCCGATGAATCCGCTGCAATCTTAAAAGGGAAATTGCCGACGGAAAAGGTCCTGACGTTTTGTCCGACACCTGACATGTGACTTGACGGACAGCCGGTCATAATGAATAAGGCCATAACGAACAGGGGTGATAGCTTGAGCATGAAACCTTTCATACATGCCTCCTATAAAAACCATCGAATTTTTTTTTAATTTAGAGCAAAACCCGTTTTCTCTGCCTCAGAAATTCATCTCGAGTACATTCACGGCAATATCAATGTGATGACCGGCGTCTTTACTGACACTGACCAAAGGGTAATACAAGAGGCTTACACCTTTTTTGTTGCTGTAAGTTCTCGATAAATCATACGCTGTCATCGCACCGATCAGCATTGCAGGGAAAGAAGCTTCTACTGCCCATGGTGGAATGTTAGAAAACGAGGGATCAGAAATAAACACGAGAAGGAAAGGAAGCGCGATGCTGCCTGCCAACGTAATAAAGAAATTTCCATCCTCGTCAAGCATGTACCCGGACGATGTGACACCTGCGGCCGCACCTAATGTCCCGCCTGCCAATAAAGCACCCCATAGCACCCCCGGTGTAGGGCTATCCGAGGTACAAACATCACCCGAGCATTGAGTAGATGAGCTTGGACTATTAAGTGCTACAATCATACCGACCACAACGCCGGTGACCAATAATAATCCTCCTGCAAGAAACTTAATCACCTCATGGCTTGGCAGTATTCTTGTTCCAATATATCTTGGCCCGTAGTGATCATACGGTACGTATCCATCGGCAGACGTTTCATTATCAGTTTGCATGTTAAGCGAGAGTTTTTTATCTTCATTACCTCCAAGCAAAGAATAAGGTTGTTTTAGAAGAACATTCGCCTTCACCGAAGACGAATAGAAAAATAGATTAAGGACTAACATTGGCAGCACAAGAAAATATCTCTTCAGCCTTGGGTTTTTGACTGTATTGCGCGGGGATCGAGTCGTGTTTTTTATCTTGAATTTGGATATTACAGATAGAAATATAGACAGAAACCCAAGTTGCACACGAAGTTTAGAAACTTCTTTTATGAACCCGCCGTCCATGAATATTTCCTATCAAACTACTCAGAAAAATACAAGGCTGCAGAGGAAAGGATTTTCTTAATTTAAAGCGGGTGCTATTGTGAATATGCGTTTGTCCTTCTTTTCTCATTCAGATTAATTGGATGTCCCGGGTTTCTTCCGGTTACCTTCATGCACGCTTCTGATGATGCGTCGCATACCAGTCGAGTAGCTGTTTTTATCATCTTTTGATAGGAAGTCTGGTTCTTTTTCGCTTCTTGCTTCAAATATCGTCTGAATTGAAATAAGTCGTAAAATCTTTGATGGATTTTACATGATAAAGATCGTTCATGGGTTGTTTTCCTTTTTTAATTGTTGATTTAACTCATCCTTTAATATTGTAACTGCTGTTATAATATTATTCCAAGTATCGGTTTTCCAAGAAGCAGAATATTCATGGGTACTATGTCCCATGAATTCATCATTCGTTTCTTCAATGACAGGCTTTTCTCTAATCAAGATCAATAATTCGTCTAATTTATCTTTATTTATTAAATATTTTTCTAAAATAGATTGATATAGTGGTATTTGATTAAGCAAATCATCTGCTCTTTTTGTTTCATTACCAGATGGGTACTTTATAGTTATCAATGCTGAAAAAATACCATATACTTTTTTTAACTCTTGAATATCGGTATGTTTTTCTTTCTCTATTTTATCGAATTTTATAGCAACGGTTATACTTAAAACAACTAAAGAAACAGCAAAACTTAACAATACCGAAAACAATATAATATCGGTGTTTTTAGGCATATAACAAATCCTTATCAAGATCGCTATGGCTGGTAATCCCGCACTTATTATTATAGGGATATACTTTGTATTTTTTTTGATCATAGTATCCTCCAGTAGTTTGAGAGTACCACAAAAGCGTTGACATGTCTTTTTTGGCCGGAGACATTAAAACCCACGATATAAAGACAAAAGTCGTACTACTGGGACTGAGTGGATAAGCGATTAAATTATATCCTTTGAATCGCTGGATTCCCGCTTGCGCGGGAATGACAGAAAGAACGGTTATGTCTATGTGTCTCGCAAAACGGAGAGCAAACGAGGAGATAGGTAATCGTGCGTATACCGGGCCATTTTTGGCTGAACTGTACAAGAGTCTATTTATAGACAGTGCCTCTGTGATCAAAGGCCAGTTGGATGCGTCTGTGGCAAAAGGAACAATCGATTCAATACAGGCCGGGGATGATCCGATGCGGTACGCGGCGGACATACTCTTTCCAGAGTTCGCCGTACTTGGCTGCACACCTGCGCTCGTCGGCGCGCTCCCGCGGAACGAGCAGGACAATATAGTACAGCGGATAGAGCCATGCCGCCACAGATCCCGGTATACCGAGAGCAAGGGTAAGACCTGTTGCCATGAGGATCTCCCCGAGGTAGTTGACATGGCGCGCAACCCTCCAGAAGCCGCTGAACAGGAGTGCATTGTCATGGTCCCGCAGTGCACGGGGTTGTATAAAGCCGAGAAATGCGCGGTCAGGCATTGTCTTGAAATAATACTTCTGCATATTTGCCCCGCGGGAGAGTATCCACCCGGCATAAAAGATAAACACAGCGATTAGGACTTGCGAGATGGGTTCCGGGAACCATGGCTGGCCGGCTGCGGCCCATAGTCCGACGAGGTAAAAGTACGGATAAAAGGCAAAACAGCCCCACACGAGCTTGAAGCCCACCCGTTCGGCAAAGATATCATAGGTATACAGGTGGACCCGCTCAAAGACGAGGTAATCGGCAATGAACCAGAAAAACAGCCCCGCGTACACCAGCACGCCGGCTGACATAGCCGTTCCAAACAGGAGCAGGTGGTGTGCGGTGAAAGCAAGGATGTTCAAGCCAAGCATAACAGCGCCGATGAGATAGAGATACATTTTTGCATCGACCCTGCCCTGAAAAAACTGGAGGTTCAGCGCCCGTCCGGGATACAGTTCAGCCCAAAACCCACGCCCCCTGCTCTTGAACGGCAGGACCATTGCGGCACTCACGATAAGTCCGAGCACGCATGAACCTGCGAGGGATGGCCAGCGGTGGGTATAGAGCCAGTCCCAGGGCAGCAGCCTGGAGTACCCGGCTGCAAACCACAGCCCGACCAGTGCCACCAGGACCAGCGGACCATTGAGCCGGTAGCGCAGGAGTTCCCCGGTGTTCTCGTCATGAACATAGCCTCCGACCCGGCGGGCGGGAAGAAGCAGATGCAGAACGAGGATGATCACATAGATGATCCAGGGAGCAAAAAAGCCCGCAGCAAAACCGGCCATGGTCAGTGATCCGCCTTTGAGGAAGCAACCAGATCTTTCGTGGAACCTGCCATGATACGGATTGCCGTTGTACGGGGCAGGAGCCTGCCCATGATCCAGTATGCCATCTGATTGACGACACCGGGTACAACAAGAGGTCCATGCCCCAGTGCTGCAAGCGTCTTTTCTACCAAGATACCGGGATCGAGGGTTCCCGGTGCATCTTTATGAGCAGCATCAACGTACCCAGGGGTTCGGACAGCACCGGCAAAACAGGCAATGATATCGATCCCCTGCTCCTTGAGCTCGTACCACAATCCCTCTGCAAGGACCCGGTTGAACGACTTGCTCGCCGCGTAGGCAGCAATCCTCGGTGTCCCCTGATTCCCTGCGAGGGAGGACATCAGGACAATACCGCCCTTCCTCCGCCTGCTCATAAAGGGCAGTACCATGTTCAGCAGTGTCAACGGGCCCCGCACATTAACATCGACGACCCGCATAAGGTCCGGGGCAGCCATACCGGCAAAATCACCGATGGGGGAGTATGCGGCGTTGTACACGAGCATGCCGGGTTCAATCTTGTTCATGCTACTCCCGAGTTTTTCCAAAAATCCCGGATCCCCGAGGTCACCGGCGATACAGCGCGATTCCGCACCATACCTGGCGTGCAGGTCTTCGGCAAGCCTGTCGAGCAGTACCTCACGCCGTGCAACCAGAACAAGGTTCATGCCGCGCCCGGCCAGCGCCTGCGCAAACGCAGCACCAATACCCTCGGAGGCACCGGCAATGAGCGCCCACGAACCATACCGCTCCGTGAATCCGCCGTGGTCCTTCCGTTCAAACATCTGTACGCGATCTTTCATGTTTCCTCCGTGGCCGCCTATGCGCTCCACCATACTGCATGTAGCCCGCCATCGCAAATCAAACCGGATGTTACAGCAATGAGAAACCATGAGACCGTTGCATTTTATACTGAAGGAGTTTATAATTGCTGTATCAGAATTAGAGGATGACCATGTTGTTTGATTACTCGTTACAGACAAAACTACCGATTAACCTTGTTTACCAAACCCTGAGGGACAATCTTTACCGGCTCGCACCGTACCTGCCGGACGTCAAGAAGATAACCCTGCTCGATCGGAAAGAAACGAACAACGACATCGTCACCGTCAACAAGTGGGAAGCAAATAACATCCTTCCTGCTTCTTTGTCTGAGTTTATCAAGCTGGACAATATCGCATGGACAGACCGGGGATCATGGTCAAAGAGCCGCTACGTATGCACGTGGAGTTATGAGCCGTTTATTTTTCAGGAGCACATTAACGCCCGCGGTCAGGATATCTATACAACAGACGGAACGAATACCACGATACGGCTCACCGGAGAGATGTTCATGAATTTTGACCTATATCCGTTTGTCATCGTTGTCCCCTCGATCATGAGGGAAAAAATTGTCAATCAGTTCATGAAACTCACCTTGTCGCTCCTGCAGTCGAATTTTACCGCCCTGATCAAGGGGCTCGAACAATACGTCCGCGAAAATAACCTTCTTTGATCTCCGCGGGTGTGCCCGGCGAACCATGCTGCATCAGGGGCTCAGACCCGTGCGTTTATGCCGTTGTCCCGGAAAATCCCCGCAATTTCCGCAAGCCTGTTCGACGGCAGAACGGGACGTTGGGCATACGGGTATATCCGTCTGAATAGCGGCTCCTTGGATACGGCAAGCCGGTGGAATAGCAGGATTCGGAGAGGGGGCGTACGGCCGAGCGTCCTGAGAAAATCTGCAATGGCCTGTATATCCTGATCACGATCATTGAAGCCCGGGACCAGCGTCAAAACGAGTTCAACATCGATATCGGACCTGAGCAGGTGCTCCAGGTTCTGCA
>JAJYYW010000100.1 GCA_021800575.1 bacterium | reverse complement strand
GAGGCATTGCCGAAGACCCTTTCTGTCCCTGCGTGAAGTATTCTTCAGCCTCACGTACCTCGGTCCGCTGGAGGTGGCGTATCTCCAGTGCTATGCGCTCGATGCCCGCCGCAAGGATCGCGAGGGCTGCAAAGTACTCGGCGTGCCGGTCCCGCGCTATCACCTGTGTTGCGTAGGGTTCAACGAGCAGTCCAAGTTTTTCGCAGACGTAGCGCTCGATGGACGGATCTATATTCCCGTACGTCCCGACAGCGCCCTTGATCTTCCCGTACCGAACGCCTTCGAGCGCCCGCTCAAACCTGCTCCTGTTCCGTTTTGTTTCTTCGTACCACGAAACGAATTTCAGCCCGAAGGTGATGGGTTCTGCGTGGATACCGTGCGTTCTCCCTATCATCGGGAGGGATTTATACTGCATAGCCTTTTCCTGCAGGACCTTGAGCAGGGTATCGATGTCATCGAGGATGAGTCTGCCTGCTCTGACCAGCTGGATCGCGAATGCCGTATCCAGGACGTCCGACGAGGTCAGACCCATGTGGATAAAACGGGCGTCTTCGCCGACTCTTTCTTTGACCGCGGTGAGCAGGGCTATGACATCGTGTTTCACGACCAGCTCTATTTCGTCGACCCTGCGGGTGTCAAACGACGCGTGCGCCTTGATGTTCCTGAGAGCGCTCTGCGGTATTTTACCTGCCTGTGCGTACGCCTCGCAGGCGGCGAGTTCGACAGCGAGCCATATGCCGTACTTGGCTTCGTTGGTCCAGATATCAGCACACTGCTTCCTGCTGTACCGTTCTATCATACAAAGACTCCTCTCATCGGTTTCTTATGTTTGTATGACGGGACCGTTTATTTTGTCAATGTCTTCACGGTTTCGAGTGCTTTTTCGTAGTTCGGATGATGCGTTATGTCGGGAACGATCTCGATGTACCGCAGGGTATCGCTTTTATCGACGATGAAGATCGAACGCGCGAGCAGACGCAGTTCTTTGATAAGAACGCCGTAGGCAGTGCCGAACGAT
This sequence comes from bacterium, assembly GCA_021800575.1. Lineage (GTDB taxonomy): Bacteria > JAMCPX01 > JAMCPX01 > JAMCPX01 > JAMCPX01 > JAJYLM01. The sequence goes on along the minus strand of JAJYYW010000100.1, from coordinate 4,967 downwards.
GCATCGCGGTGATCCGATAATGTCCTGATCTTATCGATACCGCCCGCCGAACAGAAACGCGAAATGGCGAACGGAAGGTCCATACTTACATTGATGATCACGATGCCCGGGGGCAGCTTGCCCGCCTCTTCATTGAATCTGGTCGCCTGGAGGTTGCAGACCGGGGTATCCAGCGACGGTGTTACGCTGAACACCTTAATCTGTCCCGCAAAATCTTTGAGACGTAATTCTTTCAGGTCTTTATCCAGAGCAACGAAATCCGGTGCTTTGTCTCCTACCTTGAGCTCCGCACCAATCAGCGTGAGCGGATTGCCTTTCGAGGTAACAATATTTATTCTTTCCATACATCCTCCTTACTCCTATTCTAAGTACGCTCGGACAGAAATCAAAGTCCCCGCAGGGCAATACGCATTTCGGAAAACAATGGCTGCGGGTACATGCCGCGCGGCGTTCCGGGCCTGTTTTCTGACGCCGGTCTACCTCGTCGTGCCAGGATAATCGCGGGAGAGGAGCCTGGTAGTATGCAGGATCTCCTTCGGAAAATGGACCGTGCTCTCTGTCTATGCTTGACATCTCTGAAATGTATTGATAGTTCTATAAAGCTTATGATATCCGGTAAAAACACGACAGGTGAATACGCATTCAGGCACGTAGCTCAGGGGGAGAGCGCTGCTTTCACACAGCAGAGGTCGACGGTTCGAAACCGTCCGTGCCTACCATTGTACTGCAGGCCGATCCGCTGCAACGTCTCTGGTATTTCCTGCAGGAACACCGAGAACGGAGGTTATACAGGCACGTAGCTCAGGGGGAGAGCGCTACCTTGACACGGTAGAGGTCGGCGGTTCGAGACCGCCCGTGCCTACCATTCATTATGCTTACCATTACGTTCGATAACAAACAGTATACTGTCCAGACAGGGACCACGGTGAAGGCATTTTTGGAGAGTATTCAAAAACTTACACCATCTGTCGTTGCCGCCCGGCTCCAGGGAAAGTTTGTGGACCTGTCCGCTCCGATTCAGGATGGTGCACGGGAACTGGGGATCGTGTCCGTTACGGATCCCGAGGCGCTCCCCATCCTGAGGCACTCTGCTTCGCACCTCATGGCACAGGCTGTACAGGAACTGTTTCCGGGTACGAAGCTGACCATAGGACCGGCGATCGAAGACGGGTTCTATTACGATTTTTCAGCTGCGAATCCGTTTACGCCGCAGGACCTGGCGACCATCGAACAGCGCATGAAAGAGCTGGTGAAGAAGAACATACCGCTTGAGCGGATGGAGTTGACGAAGGATGAAGCGCAAAAGCTGTTCCGGGACCGGCACGAGGATTACAAGCTCGAAATTCTCAGGGATATCGAGGGTACGATCTCGGTATACCGGCAAGGTGATTTTGTGGATCTGTGCGCCGGACCCCATGTGCCGTCAACCGGTTTCATCAAGGCATTCAAGCTCCTCTCGACCGCCGGTGCTTACTGGCGGGGAGACGAACATAACGAGATGCTCAAGAGGATATACGGTACGGCGTTTCCGGACAAGGAATCCATGAAGGCATATCTTGCACGGGTGGAAGAGGCGAAGAAGCGGGATCACCGGAAGATCGGAAGGGAACTGGGACTGTTTTCCATCGAGGATGAAATCGGGGCAGGGCTCGTCCTGTGGCACCCGAAAGGCGCGGTGCTGCGGCAGGTCATAGAGAATTACTGGAAAGACCTGCATACCGCGTCCGGGTATCAGTTCGTGTATACCCCGCACATAGCCAAGCTTTCCCTGTGGAACACCAGTGGTCATCTCGGGTTTTACCGCGAGAACATGTTTCCGTCCATGGAGCTGGAGAGTGTGGATTACCAGTTGAAGCCCATGAACTGCCCGTTCCACATAGCAATCTATAAAACAGACACGAGGAGCTACAAGGATTTACCCCTGCGATGGGCGGAGCTGGGAACGGTCTACAGGTTCGAGCGATCGGGCGTCATGCACGGACTCATGAGGGTCCGCGGTTTTACGCAGGATGATGCCCATGTATTTGTCACGCCCGAACAATTAAAGGACGAGGTCATGAACATACTCGGCCTCGCGATCCGCTATCTCAGGACATTCGGGTTCGAGCAGTTTAACGTCTATCTGTCGACACGTCCGGAAAAGTACGTCGGCAGTCTTGAGAACTGGGAACGGGCTGAATCTGCCTTAAAAGGGGCTCTCGAGGCCATGTCCATGGCATACTCCATCGATCCCGGAGAAGGTGTTTTCTACGGGCCGAAAATAGATATCAAGATAAAAGATATCCTGGGCAGGGAATGGCAGTGCTCGACGATTCAGATTGACTTTAATCTTCCGGAGAGGTTTGATGTCAGCTACATCGGTGACGATAATCAGAAGCACAGAACCGTCATGGTCCACCGTGCCATTATGGGCTCGCTGGAAAGGTTCATCGGCGTTCTGATCGAACACTATGGCGGTGCGTTTCCTTTCTGGCTTTCACCGGTCCAGGCGAAAGTCATCGCAATCAATACGAGAAATGTTGATTATGCGAACGAAATCGTGTTAGCACTGAAAGACAGGCAAATCCGTGCCGACGTTGATGCACGGGATGAGACGTTGTCGTACAAGATCAGGGAAGCAACTTTACAGAAGATTCCCTATCTGTTAATAGTGGGAGACAAAGAACAACAGGCAAAGACTGTCAATATACGGCGTTCTAGGGAAACACAGCAATCGGTTCTTTCGGTGGATGAAACCGTGGAGCTGATGAATAAAAAAAACAGAGAGAGGATAACTCTATAGAAAAGGAACTGCGTTTTAACAGAAGGATCACTGCACGAGAGGTGTTGCTGATTGATGCGAACGGCTCACAGCTTGGAAGTATGTCGTTAGGACAGGCATTATCGTTAGCAGAACAGGTGGGACTCGATGTCGTGGAGGTTTCTCCGAACAGTAATCCGCCCGTCTGCAAGCTGATGGACTTCGGCAAGTATAAATACCAATTGAAGAAAAAGAGCAGGGATTCCAGAAAGTCACAGGTTGTGATAAAAACGAAGGAAGTCAAGCTGCGGCCTGGGACCGACGATCACGATGGCAACGTAAAAGTTGAAAAGGTGAAAGAACTTTTAAAAGAAGGCAACAGGGTGAAGATAGGCGTTTTTCTGAAAGGCAGGGAAATGATGTATACGGACAGGGCCTTTGCAATGCTGGACCGGCTGGTAAAGCTGCTTGCCGACGATGCCGTGGTTGTGGAGGCACCCAAGCATTTCGGTAAAACTGTCTATGCGGTTGTAGCAGCAAAGAAATGATACTTATGCAAGGAGAGATTTGATATGCCAAAGATAAAAACAAAATCAGGAGCTAAAAAGAGGTTTGCAGTAACGGGAACAGGAAAGGTGAAGTCGAAGAGTCCCGGGATGCGGCATTTGCTGGAGCACAAGGCAAAGAGCAGGAAGAGAAGATTGAAGCATGAAGTGTTCTTTTCCGGCTCGATTAAGAAACAGCTCAAACGTCTTGTTCCAACCGCGTAACCGGGAACGAGTTTCAACGTCCACCATCAGACAGTCAGGATTCAATAATCGATAGTCCACAATAAGATTTAAAATTCAGGGTTAAAAAACGAGAGACTGAAGAAAATACAAAGAGGTGTTGTATGAGGGTAAAAAGAGGAGTTACAGCGAGAAAAAGGCATAAAAAGTATCTGAAACTTGCGAAAGGATACTGGGGAAGAAAGCATCTTCTCTATAAAACCGCCCGGGAAGCCGTGGAGAAAGCGCTCAAGTACAGTTACCGGGACAGGAGGGCGAGGAAGAGGGATTTCCGGTCGCTCTGGGTCGTCAGGATCAATGCGCAGGCAAGAGAGTATGGACTCAGTTATTCCAACCTGATCGCAGGGTTGAAGAAAGCGAAGATCGAGATTAACCGCAAGATGCTTGCAGAGCTTGCGATAAACCAGCCTTCGGATTTTCAGCGCCTCGTGGATGCGTCAAAACAGGCCCTCAACCGTAAATAATGGACGAGATAAAATTAAAAATTCATTGACACGATAAAACAGGTGTGCTACAAAATAAAAATTTCATTTTTGGAGAGATAAGTGACAACAATAAACCAGTTGATACGCGGAGCAAGAAAGAGGATGAAGAGTAAGAGTAAGGCTGCGGCTTTACAGGGAAATCCTCAGAAAAGAGGCGTGTGCGTCCGTGTCTATACCACGACACCGAAGAAGCCGAATTCTGCCCTGAGGAAGGTTGCCAGGGTGAGGCTGACCAACGGCATGGAAGTCACCGCTTATATACCGGGAATAGGACATGAACTCCAGGAACACGCTGTCGTACTGGTGCGGGGAGGCAGAGTGAGGGACCTTCCCGGCGTGCGGTATCATATTATTCGGGGATCGCTGGACACAACAGGTGTGAAGGAACGGAAGAAGGGGCGCTCCAAGTACGGCGCCAAGAAACAAAAAGCATAGAGGAATGCAATGTCGAGAAAAAAGAAGGTCATACATACATTTGCTTTACCGGAAGTAGGAGCCAACGAAGTATTGGCGGCGAAGTTCGTCCGGTATATCATGAAAGAGGGGAAGAGGATTACGGCGCAGAGAATATTCAATGCCGTTCTTGAGGAATTGAAATCAAAAAAACAGGACGACCCGGTGGGTGTGTTCGTGAAGGCTGTCGATAATATCAAGCCTGTGCTCGAAACGAGATCACGTCGGGTGGGTGGCGCAACCTACCAGGTACCCGTTGAAGTCCGTGAGAACAGGCAGATAGCTCTCGCCTTCAGGTGGCTGCTGCTGGCCGCGCACTCACGAACGGAAAAGACCATGGCAAACAAACTCGCCGGCGAAATACTCGATGCGTACGACAACAAGGGAATTGCAATAAAAAAGAGGGAAGACACCCACAAGATGGCAGAAGCGAACAGGGCTTTTGCACACTACCGCTGGTAATTTTCAAGGGACCTATAACAATAACAGGAGCGTATTCTT
>JAJYYW010000099.1 GCA_021800575.1 bacterium | reverse complement strand
AAGCGACGGCCCCGTTCATCGGGATCTATAAGATCGGCAGTATAGCGTTCACGGCATTCGGTCCAAAGCTCATCGAGGACATCAAAAACAGGGACAAGGAAGTCTTCCTCGACCTCAAGTACTACGATATTCCCAACACGGTATCGAAAGCGGTTGAGCAGGCGGCATCATACGGCGTGCGGATGATGACGCTCCATACACTGGGCGGATACGAGATGCTGCAGGCTGCCGCAGCTGCCAACCGGGGCAGGTCGATCCTGCTCGGGGTAACCGTACTGACCAGCTTTGACAACGCAGGCCTCCGGAAGATAGGCATCGAACACGATACCGGCGAAATGGTTACACGCCTGGCCATGCTCGCACATGATGCAGGCATCGACGGTCTTGTCGCCTCGGGTCACGAAGTCGCACACCTGCGTCAGGTCACCGGAGACAAAACCATTATCGTGGTTCCCGGCATACGGTTTGAACAGGGGGCATCATCCGATGACCAGAAGAGGGTAATGTCTCCGCAAGGCGCGTTTGATGCGGGCGCTGATTACCTCGTCATCGGGAGACCGGTCACCGAAAGCGGTGATCCGGCAAAGGTTTTGATCGGGATCAACAACAGCTTACTACACTAACTCAAGGGAGAAAGGAATGATACCATGATATACGAATTTCAATGCAGCGGCTGTCACAAAGTCTTCGAAGTCAGAGCAACACTTGCCGAAAAAGAGAAGGGGCTGCAGCCGCGGTGTCCGGCATGCAATTCCGGGGATACGAAGCAGATAGTGGCGGCATTTGCCATGGGATCGTCGTCGCCTGATTTTTCGTCCGGCATACCGTCCGGTCATACACACGGCGGCTCATCGTGCTCGTCCTGTTCATCGGGTTCGTGCGGTTCATGCGGGCATTGATTATATTGTATAATGTATACAGAAAAAAACACTGTGTGTAAAACATCTTGACAAGTTTTTATCCATTCTGTAACACCAGAGCAACAAGAACAGGATAGAAGAGACATATACATGAATATAAACCCGTTACAGGTTCTTATACAGGCAGTGGCTTTCTGGATAATCTGGTTTTTACTCAACCAGGTGTTTTTTAAACCTTTTGCGAAGGTTTATGAGAAACGGAATTCCAAGACGGTCAAGGCCCTTGAAGAGGCAAAACGGCTGAACATGGATTCCGAAAACATCGAGGCCCAGCTTAAGAAGAAAATAGACGAGGCCATACAGGCAGCAAACAGTCTGCGGCTGTCGGTGACCGAAGAAGCAAAGAAAAACCGCGAAGCCACAGTTCAAAAGGCACGCGACGCCATGCAGGCGAATCTGGAGTCTATAACCGGACAGATCGATAAAGAAAAGAATGAAATTCTGAGCAAGGTCGACACAGGGCTGCAGCAGTTTGTTCCCGCACTATCAAGGAAAATGATGCTAAAATGAGAAACCTCATCGTGGTAATATTCTCGATCCTCGCGATGCCGGGCCTCGCGCAGGCGGACGAAGGTCATTTTTTTACTATGAATCTTGTGTGGTCGATAGTTAACTTCATCATCCTGGTCGGCGGGTTCGTTTATCTCTACAAGAAGTTTCACGGGGAGAACCTTTTCAAGACACGAAAACAGAATATCGAGAAATTGATCGACGAGGCCATGGATGTCCAGCAGAAAGCGTCGAAACGGCACGACGAGGCGAGCCGCCAGCTCGATCAATTCGAAAAGATCAGACATGAGATCGTGGACGATATGAATGCACGGGCGGAGCAGGAAAAAAGGGAAATTATGAACGAAGGCAACGAGATGATCGGAAGAATTAAAAAAGAGGGCGAGCGTATTGCCGATGCTGAAATTCAGAAAGCAAAAGAAATGATCAGTGAACATATACAGACACAGCTTTACGATCTGTCAAAGGAATACATAGAGAAGTCAATCGATGCGGATTCACAAAAAAACATTACCGATAACGTTATCAGGAAGATACAATGAATATCAGCCTCCGGTATGCAAAAGCACTGTTCCAGATAGCACAGCAGCAGAATAAAATAGACCAGTACATGGAAGATCTTAAGGCGTTCAAACAGGTTTTAGTGCAGGATAAGTCGTTTTATGGCTTTATCATCGATCCCCTTGCAGATAAAGAAAGGAAGCAGAAGGCCGTTTCCGTGCTGTTCGATAAATTGAACAGTCCGAAAGAGATCAAGAATCTTGTCGCACTGCTTATCAGCCGCGGTAGAGAACGAATTATTGTCGATTGTATAGATAGTTATGAACAGATGTACGATGACTACCGGGGGCTTATCAAGGCTGAAGTGCACACCGCCTATGACATAAGCCAAAACGAAATGGATATTTTAAAAACAAGGATTAAAAACCTTTTTCACAAAGAACCCGTTCTCACGGTCAGGAAAGACACTTCAATCATCGGCGGCCTGCAGTTGAAAATAGGCTGGACCATCTACGACGGTACGATTAAGACACATTTGAAGGAGTTTACAAACTCTATAAAGATATAGAGGTATGAAGGAGAAGACTATGGCGTTAGGAATCAGATACGATGAGATAACAAGCATTATTAAAGAGCAGCTCGAAGGGTATGATTATAAAGTAGAAAAGGCTGAAGTCGGGACTGTTATCTCCGTCGGTGACGGTATCGTGCGGGCGTACGGACTTGAAAAGGTCATGGCAGGCGAGCTGGTCGAATTCGAGGACGGTACCAAAGGACTCGTGCTGAACCTTGAAGAGGAGAGCGTCGGCATATCTGTCATGGGAGAGGTGACGGGCATCAAGGAAGGCCAGAGCGTGAAACGGCTGTCGAGAATCATGGAGGTCCCGGTCGGCGACGGCCTGGTCGGCAGAGTAGTCAATCCTCTCGGTGAACCAATCGATGGCAAGGGACCGATAAAAGCGGCCCAGTTTAAAAAGGTCGAAATAAAGGCCCCCGGTATCGTCATGCGTCAGGGTGTCAAGGAACCGCTCCAGACAGGAATCAAGGCAATCGACTCGATGATCCCCATCGGCAGGGGCCAGCGTGAGCTTATCATCGGTGACCGTCAGACCGGTAAAACCGCGGTTGTCCTCGACACTATCATCAACCAGAAGGGTAAAAATATCGTTTGCATATATGTTGCCATAGGACAAAAACAGTCGACCGTCGCACAGGTCGTCGATAAACTGACACAGTACGGCGCGATGGATTACACGATCGTCGTGTCCGCTACAGCCAGTGAACCGGCACCGCTCCAGTACATAGCACCGTACTCTGGATGCACGATGGGTGAATATTACCGGGACAACGGCAAACATGCCGTCATCTTCTACGACGACCTCTCGAAGCACGCGGTCGCATACCGACAGCTGTCCCTGCTCCTGAGAAGGCCGCCCGGACGGGAGGCGTTCCCCGGAGATGTTTTCTATCTTCACTCGAGACTGCTGGAGAGGGCCGCAAAGCTTTCACAAAAGAACGGCGGAGGATCGTTGACCGCCATCCCCATCATTGAAACACAGGCAGGCGACGTTTCGGCGTACATTCCGACCAACGTCATCTCCATCACAGACGGTCAGATCTTCCTGGAAACGGATCTGTTTTATGCCGGTGTACGGCCCGCAGTGAACGTCGGTATATCGGTATCAAGGGTCGGCGGAAACGCACAGATCAAGGCCATGAAACAGGTCGCAGGGAGATTGAGGCTCGAGCTTGCGCAGTACCGTGAAATGGCGGCTTTTGCACAGTTCGCATCGGACCTTGACAAGGCGACCCAGATGCAGCTTAACCGGGGCGCCCGGCTGACAGAGTTGCTCAAACAGCCGCAGTACAAGCCTGTTGCCGTTGAAGAACAGGTCCTGAGTATCTTTGCAGGAACCAACGGGTATCTGGATGATTACCCGGTCGACGTCGCCGGCAGATACGAAAAAGAGATGCTGTCATTTGTCAAGGCAAAGTATCCCGGTCTGCTCACAACAATAGCAGAGAAGAAGTCCCTCGACGAGCCGTTGATAAAATCGATGAAAGAGGCCCTCGACAAGTTCAAAGCAGAATTCAACGTTAAAGGATAATAATGCCGACACTCGCTGTTATCAGAAAGCGTATAAAGACCGTCACCAGCACGGCAAAAATCACCAAAGCGATGAAGATGATTGCCGCTGTCAAACTGCGCAAGATGCAGCAGCAGGCACTCAGTGCACGGTCGTACTCAAGAAAAATTGAAGAGATGGTCCATGAAATAACCATGAGGACGGATGCGTCCATGCATCCTCTTATGCGAAGGCCCGAGACGACCAGGAAAAGCCTGGTTATCTTTGCGACCTCGGATCGGGGATTGTGCGGCGGCTTTAACAGCAACGCGCTGCGCATGGTTTCTCAGGAGATCCTCGAGAGCAAGAAGGAAAACCGGGAACTCGATTTTATTACGACCGGGAGAAAGGCACGAGACTTCCTCCGTCGGTACAATATCCCCATCAAGCTCGATGTGAGCGGATCCTCCGGAAGTCCCGATTATAGCAGTGTCATGGACATTGCCGGCATCGTGATAAACGAGTTTTCCAGCGGTGCGTATGACGAGGTAAAATTCATTTATAACAAGTTCGTGTCGATTCTGTCGCAAAAAACGACGCGGGAATTTCTCCTGCCGATACAGAAGCTCGAGATTACCGAGGACAAGGAAGAGGCCGACGACGTGAAGGTGATCTACGAGCCCTCGCTTCTGGAAATCCTGTCGAGTCTTCTGCCGCGCATGATCGAAAGCAGGATATACCATGTACTACTCGAATCCGCGGCGAGCGAACATGCGGCACGGATGACCGCAATGGATTCTGCGACGAACAACGCAAAGGACATGATAGATAATCTGACGCTCGTGATGAACAGGGCCCGGCAGAGCGCCATCACCAAGGAACTGATGGACATTGTCAACGGTGCAGAGGCGATGCGGTGAAGCCGGCTTGTTCACAGGGATACAGTTCAATATATTGAGGAGGACGAAAGATGCCAAACGACAGGAACGGTAAAATAAAGCAGGTAATCGGTGCCGTGGTCGACGTTGAGTTCGATACCGCCGTACCGAAGATATTTTCAGCCTTAAAGACGACTAATAAAGCTATTTCCGATAAAGAGTGGAACCTGACGCTCGAAGTTGCACAGCAGCTTGGTGAGAACACCGTGCGGTGTATTGCCATGGATTCCACGGAAGGACTTGTACGGGGAATGCCGGTTATGGATACGGGTGATGCCATCACGATCCCCGTCGGAAAAGAGGTTTTAGGCAGGATTCTCAACGTCATCGGCGAGCCCGTCGACGAGATGGGCGATCTGAAGTCCTCGAAGCGGTACCCGATCCACAGAACGCACCCTGAATTCGAAGACCAGGCGACAACGATAGAAATGTTCGAAACAGGCATCAAGGTCATCGACCTCCTCGCACCGTACCAGAAGGGCGGAAAGATTGGACTGTTTGGCGGGGCGGGTGTCGGTAAGACGGTCATCATCATGGAGCTCATCCACAACGTCGCCATGCAGCACGGCGGATTCTCGGTGTTCGGCGGCGTCGGCGAACGTACGAGGGAAGGAAACGACCTGTGGACCGAGATGAAGGAATCAGGCGTCATCGAGAAAGCAGCGCTCGTCTACGGACAGATGAACGAGCCGCCCGGAGCACGGGCCAGGGTAGGCCTGTCGGCACTAACCGTTGCAGAGTACTTCCGTGGTGAAGAACACCAGGACGTCCTGCTGTTCATCGACAACATATTCAGGTTTACCCAGGCAAACTCTGAGGTCTCTGCATTGCTCGGACGTATACCATCCGCGGTCGGCTACCAGCCGACGCTGTCCACGGACCTCGGCGAGCTGGAAGAACGAATCACATCGACCAAGAAAGGGTCCATAACCTCGGTCCAGGCCATTTACGTCCCTGCCGACGACCTGACCGACCCTGCACCTGCGACAACGTTCGCCCACCTCGATGCCACAACCGTTCTTTCCCGGCAGATCGCAGAGCTCGGTATTTACCCTGCGGTTGACCCGCTCGACTCAACCTCGAGGATACTCGATCCGCTTATCATCGGCGATGAACACTACAAGGTGGC
>JAJYYW010000098.1 GCA_021800575.1 bacterium | reverse complement strand
CAGAGAGCTGTACGGTCACGGACGTCTCCTCCAGCGCCTCCCGCCGCGCTGCATCCTCGAGAGATTCGCCGTAGTCGACAAACCCGCCGGGTATAGCCCAGCCGAAGGGAGGGTTTTTCCGATCGATCAGAATAATCCTTTCCTCGATCTCTATGATGATATCGACGGTCGGTACAGGATTTTTATACGTCGTCATGCCAAAACGCTACCATACAGATTCATGGTGTCAAGGCGGAGCACCGGCCCTTTACTGTACCGTTACCGTGCCCGACTGTACCCTGTTTGCAGGCAGTGCAGCACCTGTTGTATCCCGGAAGGCATTGACCGTTATGGTAAGCGTTGTCGTACCGGCAGATACAGCATAAAAGGTCAGATTCGCAAGATTGAACAAACCGACCGGCGCCGTAAAACCGCCGCCCGCAGACGTCGAGGCATTTATATCAATGCCGGATACGGTTTGATAATAATTGGGAGAAGCGTAGAATTCCGGAGCATAAAGAACGCCGGGGTATCCAGAGAGGCTCCCTGCTACAGATACGAAGGATACAACACTCTGGTTGAAACTAACTGCAATATCGTAGGAACCGAGGCCGTACGCATGCGACGGATCGATAAACGTATTGATCGGCACGGTAAAGGTCGTGGCAGGACTGACGACAGCACCGCCGATGCCGATGTTTGCAAGCGAAAGCGTTATGACAGAATTTGCGAATCCTGTGTTGCCCACATTGTCTGACACCTGTGCCGTCATGGTATAGGTGCCGCTTCCGTCGCTGCCACTGCTCACGGGTAAGGTGACCGGCACGGTGCCGGTAGCACTGATACCGGTCGCACTCACTGTTCCCGGTGCACCACTGGCAGTAATGGCGAAGCTCGATGGATTTACCCCGCTCTGGGTATCACTATAGGTCACTTCGTAGGGAATGGTTGCTGATGGGTAAATGAAATACGGCAAGACTGTTCCCGCTGTCCCCCCCGATGTGCTGCCTGAAACAGGCTGTAGAAACTGGAGCGAGGGGGGCGTCGTATCAAGGGAGAATGTCTGCACGGCAGTACCTGTCGTACTATAAAACAGGTTGGTGACCGATGCCTGGAGCGAATGCGTGGGCTGTGAACCGATCCCGACACTGCCCTGTGCGGTGAACGACGTCGGCGTCGAGGGAAATCCCGTCAGCGTACTGGTTGTTAGTGTTGCTAACGATCCGGTGACATTGTTCCCGTCCAGAAGCACCGTGTACGTTCCTGTATCCAGACCGAGCAGGTTGGTCGTATCTGAAAACAATAAACTGACCCCGGCGCTGCCGGAACCAATGTAGCCGGACGGGCTGAGGATAGAAACCTGTGGTACCGGTGGAACAAAGGTAAAACTGGAGCTCTTGTCGCAGCACGGAGCGCCGCCTGCAAAACACCGGTGAACGCTTATCGAATGTGTGCCCGGAGGGGTAATATATTCCCCCATGGGCTGTTGACACACGGTTCCTGTTGATACGCCGCTACTGCACAGAGAGGTCATCGCAACTGTATCCATGGTCACGGTAAAACCGGTATTCGTTGTCCTTGGATCATAGACCATGGATATTCCAGGCAGAGGATCGTTGATCGTCGAACCGTTTGCCGGATAATTAATGACAAGCGCAGGGAGACTGCAGGATGCCGAGGTCAGCGCCCCACTATTATCCTGGATAGTCGCGAATACGTTGACGCCATCACAGACGTTCAACCCGGTCATGGTGCCGCTTGCGGCGTCCGTATCAATGGTCAGCTGCGAAGTGACCGGTGTGCCATTGACCGTAACATACAGCGTAGATGCGTTAACCGGGGCGCTGGGTCCCTGGTATGAGAGGTTGAGGTGAAATGTCCCTGGATAGGGGTCCCAGTCAGCAGGCTGGCACTGGATGGACAAGACCGGCACGCTTTTATTATGTACCGGCGATGGCGTGCAGGAGAGAAATGCCATGACCGGGAATAGTACCAGTAAAACGCAGGACCAATACAACATCTTGTAGCTCATACCTGCAATCCTCCTTGCTCTTACAATCTGCCGGGAACAGTACACCGGATTCCCGGGTCCAAACATGTACGGTGCTGTCTTTATTTAATCCATACCATACAAGAGGGCTGACTGCCAACAGATACTGCTTGCTTTTTTTCTTTACTTAGAGTTTATATTTTTTTTATCAAAGGAGGCTGGTATGGGGAAGCTAACGTATGTCAGTTCTTTATTGATTCTTGGCACAATGGTTTTGTCCGGTTGTTCAGGAAGCAGTTCTTCATCCAATCCCTATGCAGATGTCTGCACAAATGCTGTGTCCGGAGTACAACTGGTCAGTCTATCACCATCGCGGGGAACATTGTTCGGCGACCAGCAGGTCACCGCGGTGATTATGGAGCACGGCCCGGCGTTTACACCCACCACGGTTTACCTCGGGAACAAGGCACGGGACTTTACGGTGAGCGCACAGCAAGGCAATGAGCTGACCATCAGCTTCACAACGGCAGGAACGCCGACCGCCGGCACCTATCCCCTGGTCCTTGCAAACGCATTCAGCACATGCGCTGAGCTTGGAAACGCCTATACGTACGAAGCCCCGGTGAGCAGCTACTTTAAAAAATTCGTTGCCATGGGAGCGAGCTATACGGCCGGTTTCCAGTCCGACAGCTACAACGAGGTTGCCCAGCTCAACGGTCCTGCGGCCTGGATAGCCCGCCAGGCGGGTGCATACTTCCCGATACCGCTGATCAAAATGCCGGGACTTCCGCCCGAAGAAGGCTTCGATGGGCTTGATACGAACGGCGTCTTTACCGTCAGCCTGGCTGCCATTGCAAGCGATCTGTTTACAGCTACCAATTTCTCCGAATTTTTCGTCGACCCCTCGATAACACCGTACAACATCGCCGTGCCCGGAGCCATGATAGAGGATGAGGTCCTTGGGCCGGCATCAAAAAGCTCGAGCGCATCGTTTGTCATACCGCTCACAAACTTCCTGTTTGCCCCGTATGACAACAATTTTTTCGAAACAAAGGACATCAAGCCTGAGATTGTCATGGCACAGGAGCTCCATCCCTCCATCATCGTGAGTACCGACGAATACGGCAATGATCTCCTGACGGGCGTTGTCACACCGTACAACGAGTTTGCGCTGTACATCACACAGGCTGTTTCGGCGCTTGCGGCAACCGGCGCACAGGTCTTCCTTGCAAACGTGCCCCATGCAATAAACCTGCCGTCGTTCCAACAGACTGCAGTAAACGACCTTACTCCGTGCAGTCTGACATTCAGTGATATTACGGGGGGTATCCAGGGGCTCGATCAGGCGGCAGGTCCGCCGGACAACTGTGCAGCAACATTTGCCAACACCTGCGAATATACTGCATGCGAGTCCCTTGTAGCGATGAATCAGAGTGTGGATGAGTTCAATGCCGAGTTTGCCACGGCTGTTGCTCCATATCCAAACGTACACATCGTTGACTTCGCAGGACTGATGAACGGGAGCGTCCAGCTCGCAGGGCAGGGGGTTACGTTCGATTCTGAAGGATTCCCGGAATATAAGGTCGGCGTCGGCGTCGGCAGCCAGACATTGAAAATGAAGCACCTCGGCGGGTTTTACAGCATGGACGATCTCCACCTCACCAATACCGGCTACGCTATACTCGCAAGCACGTTTATCCAGACGATCAACGATACTCTCGGTACCAGCGTACCGTTGCCCGATCTTCCCGCGATAGTGAGTACGGATCCGCTTTCACCAGCAGCACTTTCCAGTTACTGTTCCCAGACGTCCAACCTTACCAAGACGTACTGCCAATGTGTGAACGGGACGATAGCTGCAACAACCATGACATGCAGTACGATACTGTATTGATTTCCCGTAGGGGCATGTTGCAACGTGCCCCTACGACGTTATTTTGAATCTTTAATCTTGAATCTTCTCTCTTATCCCTGCGGCGGTGCTGTGATCTGCCGCTGCCCATCGTCTCCGGAATAATCATAGTACAGAATACCCGTGAAAACCAGGAACAAAAGATTTAAAACCCAGATAAGGATGTATCCAAGGTACGGCAGGAACGCCAGAAACATATTTACCACCCATATCATGATGAATCCAAGGATGAGGGCTGTCCAGAACGGTCCTTTCTTCGCAAGGGCTGCCTGCTTTGCACGGGCAAATCCTTCTTCAGCCGATGTCCCTTCTGTTATGACAGGATAGGCCCAGAAGAAAAACCCGCCGTAATTCTTTCCGATAAACAGGATGTAAATCAGGAAACCGATGATGTAGAGAAACCCGATTGCAGGCAGAACTGTCGGGAGAGCAGGCAGAAGGACGTAACGGATCCCCCCGGTAACCAGCGGACTAAGTCTGTCGCCGGTGTACGACAGTACCTCGTCAAACCCCAGCTTAAAGTCCGCAGTGCTCCGGTTTTTCATGATCAATCCGGCGCCCGCAAATGCAATCATCCAGAGCAGGACGCTGATCGCCATGGTCAGCATAAGCACCAGGATCAGGTGGCGGAGATCGGTCATGGTCGTTGCATCCGGATTTTTCACCATGAGTGAGGTCATCAACTTCATGATCCCCCCATACAGGAACCTGCGTGATACGATCCCCCAGATGAGTCCGAGCGTTCCGGGTATTACAAATGCAAGATAGTATTTTTGACCCAGGGCCGATGCCTGGCGGAATGCCTCTGAAAATGCCTGCGTTGCCGTACCTTTTATATCCATAATCTCTCCTTCATAACCTTTTTCATCGTACGATAGCCGCCCGGCATGGACTCTGCAGTACGCATACGAACACACCGTGACGCTGGACTTATGTGATCCTGTGCTTAACATATACTCTATACTATGAAAAGAATAATATTCATATTGAGTTTTATTGCAGCGTTTGCTGCCGTGGTTCCCTTCGCGCACGCCTATAAATTCCCGTCCTATGTAGGCTATGTGAATGATTTTGCCGGCGTGATGGACCAAAGCACGGCTGCCGCGTTGAACAGTGCCATAAGCTCCTTTAATCAACAGACAGGTATCCAGATTGCCGTCGTTACGGTGAAAGACACCGGCGACATGGGCATCGATGAATACGCAAACCGGCTGTTCCATCACTGGGGTGTCGGCGTGAAAGGGCTGGACAACGGGGTCATGTTCATCGCTTCGATGAAAGAAAAAAGGGTACGGATCGAGGTCGGATACGGTCTTGAACCGGGACTCACGGACGAACAATGCGGCGTTATCCTCAGGCATGAAGTGATCCCGGCATTCAAAAAGGGACAATTTTCACAGGGCATGCTTGCCGGTACGCTCGCCATCATCAATGCCCTGTCACGGTCCCTAAAGAGGGGAGACATATCGTCCCACGCCTCTGCAGCCACATCCGGAAAGGCACGGGGCGCAGGAACCATGAATACAATCCTCGGGATATTGATGTTTATCGTGTTTATCTATTTTGCAATACGCCATCCGTTTCTGACACTGATGTTTCTCGGCGGGGGATTCGGAGGAGGCGGCGGCGGCGGTGGTTTTGGCGGCGGTTTCGGAGGCTTCGGCGGCGGCAGCAGCGGCGGAGGAGGCGCTTCCGGTGGATGGTAACATGTTATCTATCATTCTGCTTAAATAAATTCATACGGTTTTGTTGAGAATTGAAATAGTGAAATTTAGTGTTTAAAAATGGGAGCAGAATATGCATGAAGAAACATTAGATCGCATTTTACAGGTACTAAAAAAGGTTCTCGGAACACGGCTCATAAGCTTCGTGATGTACGGTTCTTCCCACACAGGAGAATTTCATGAAGGGTACTCGAATATAAATACTATGGCGGTTGTTTCCGGTATCACGATGCACGAGATCGCAGAAATCGGCAGAGAACTGAAATGGTTTTTCTATAAGGGCAATCCTTCGCCCCTTATCTTTACACGGAGTGAGCTGGATTCGTTCAAGGATGTCTTCCCTATAGAATTGCTCGATATGATCGAGCATCATACACTGATCTACGGGGATACAGACCCGCTCAAGGACATAACCATAGACAGGAAAAACCTGAGATTCGAATGTGAATCGGAATTAAAGTCAAAACTTA
>JAJYYW010000097.1 GCA_021800575.1 bacterium | reverse complement strand
CCTTCTTGAGGGCGTCGTTGGCGGCAACGAGGAGCGGATCCCACACCGGGGCAAAGGGCGGGGCGTAGCTGAGATCGAGCCTGGAGAGTTCGTCGGCGGTCATTCCCTTGTACAGTCCTGCTGCGACGATATCTATTCTTTTTGACACACCCTCTCCTCCGGTCATCTGGGCACCCAGCAACCTGCCGTTCTTTTTTTCCATGACCAGCTTGATGGTAATCGGTTTTCCTCCCGGGTAGTAGTGAGCCCGGGTCCTGGAGGTAATAACGGCCGATACTGCATTGAGCTTGTTGTCGAGGGCCTCCCGTTCCGTCAGCCCGGTCCGTGCAACCTCGAGGTCGAAAACCTTGACCACGGATGTTCCTGCAACCCCCTTGAATATTTCGTTGGCGCCGGCGATATTTGCTCCCGCTATCTTACCCTGCTTATTCGCGGTGGTGCCGAGCGGGATGTAGACGTCCTTTTTGAGGATGATGTGTTTCACGGTCGCGCAGTCACCCGCCGCATAGATGTGCGGGATGTTGGTCTCCATTTTCTCGTTGACGAGGATCGCATCGTGGACACCCGTTGCGATACCCGCTGTTTTTGCCACGGATGAGTTCGGCTTTACGCCGATCGCCAGGATGACCAGATCGACATCAAAGCTTCCGCTCGAAGTTTCGATCCTGATCAGCCCGTTCTCCTTTTGTTCGAACGATTTGACCTCGGTCGATTTCAGGAGCCTGACCCCGTTATCCTCGAGTGTTTTTTCAACCAGCGCTGTTATTTCGTCATCCATTGTCCCGAGTATGCCCGGCAGCTTCTCGAAGACGATGACCTCCAGGCCCAGCCATTTCAATGCCTCGGCCATTTCCATCCCGATATATCCCGCCCCGATGATGGCCGAGCGTTTCAGGGAATGCGACTTTACATAGCCTTTGATAGCGATACCGTCATCGAGGGTCCTGAGCTGGAAAATCGCAGGATTGTCGATCCCGGGTATCGGCGGTTTCACTGCGGATGCACCGGTCGTGATCGCGAGGTAATCGTACGGGAGGACGATGTCCTTTTTTTCATTGTGATCGATTGCGTGCACCTTTCCCGTCTTCGGGTCGATGGCGACAACTTCCACCCTGGTCAGCACATCGATGTTTCGTTCGGATTTAAAGCGCTCCTTCGGGATGGCGATCAGGTCCGTATGCTTCTTCGTAATGTCCATGATGTAGTAGGGGAGTCCGCAGGATCCATACGAGACATACTCGCTCTTCTCAAGTGCCGTGACGTTGAGTACAGATTTTCTTCTTTTTGCCTGGCTCGCCGCGCTCATCCCTGCAGCCACACCGCCGACAATAACAACATTTTCTCCCATCTGGAGACTCTCCTTTTTATCATGCCCGCCGCGCGTGCGGCAGGCCGCATTATCTGTTTGGTTCGAGTGCAGAAATGACGCCGTCTACGAATTGATCCTCGGGCAGTGCACCGACAAATTCGACACCGTCATTGACGACCGTTTTCGGAACGGACTGAACACCGTAGGTGTTGCTGAGCTCCGGGAATTCCGTTGCTTCTACCATGTCCGCGGTGACGAATGAGTTTTCGATCGCTATTTTATGTGCCGTGCGTACGGCCTTCGGACAGTACGGACAGCTCGGTGTCACAAAAACCTGTATTCTGACCGGCTTGTTGACGGCCTGGAGCTTCTTCTTGGATTCCTCGGTGAGATGGCTGCTGCCTTCGGATACGTCCATGATGTCTTCGATGACGGACGCGAACTCGTACCCCGCAGGAATGCCGTAGTACCGTATGCCGTAGTCCCGTGCCCCTTCTATGATGAGGGCGGGGTACTTGTCTATCTTGTAGTGTTCCTTCTTGTCGCTTTGTGTTGCAAAATCGTAATGCTCGACTTTGATCTTGTCGGAGAGAGAGCCCAGTTCATCGATGAGCATCTTCTCGTCGTTGCAGTAGGTGCAGTTTTCTTCCTGCGTGAATAGCACGAGCTTCACCTCGTTCTTCAGTTTGGAAAATTCGTTCTTTAAGTACTCCTTATCTTTTTCTTGCAGTAAACCCATGTTACCTCCGTTTATTTTTTTACCATTTCCATCCGTTCAATATACCGCTGCACCGACGAGCCTGCCATGGCGCCGTCTCCGACAGCGGTCGCAACCTGGCGCACCATTTTGGCACGTATGTCTCCCGCCGCGAATATGCCCGGCTGGTTTGTTGCCATTTCGCCGTCGGTGACAATATACCCGTTTTCATCGAGTATTACCATATCTTTTACAAAACCTGTGTTCGGCCTGTTACCGATAAAAATAAAGACGCCGTCTATCCTTTTCTCCGCAGCTGTGTTCGTTTTCAGGTTCTTGATGGTAACGCCTTCCACCGTTTTTTTACCCTTGATCTCCGTGATCACGGAATCCCAGATAAATTCAATCGAGGGGATGCTGAATGCACGCTCCTGCAGTATTTTTTCCGCCCTCAGCTTATCCCGCCGGTGTACGACAAAGACCTTCTTTGCAAACCGTGTCAGGAATATGGCGTCTCCGATAGCGGTGTCACCGCCGCCGATGACGATGATTTCCCGGTCCTTGAAAAATGCACCGTCGCATTGTGCACAGTACGATACCCCTCTGCCGGTAAAGAGTTTTTCGCCGGGTACCTCGAGTTTGATGTTCTGGGTGCCTGCTGCGACAATGACTGTCTTGGTCGTTATTTTCCGGTCGTCCGTGGTCGCGACGACTTTGTTATCCCCGTTCAATTCTATGCTGGTTGCGCCGATCTCGCAGATCTCGACGCCGAACGACCGTGCCTGTTCTTCCATGGCCGACGTCAGATCCGATCCCGATATGCCTTTGGGAAATCCCGGGTAATTCTCGACGATATCCGCCACCACGATCTCTCCGCCTATCGCTTTTTCCTCGATCAACAATGTCTTCAGCTTGGCCCGTCCGGTGTAAATACCCGCGGTCATGCCCGCCGGGCCGCCCCCAACGATTACACAATCATAGAAATCGCATCCGGGCTTCTGCTCGGCCTTGTCAATTGTTAAGTCTGATAAGAGCATTTTCTATAAACCTCTCGTACTCGGATAGTTTTGTTGCGCCGACAAGCCTTTCCACAGAGTTGCTCTGGTAGTACAGCACGAGCGTAGGGATGCTCGATATCTGATAGGTCGAAATGATGTTCGGACAGGCATCCGCATTGACTCTGTAAAACAGGAGCTTGTTCTTGTATTTCTCGGCAAGCTTCTCGAGCAGGGGTGTCGCGGCATGACATGATGCACACCACTCTGCCCAGAAATCCACGAGGACGAGCTTGTCGGATTTCAGCACGAGGCTGTAAAATTCTTCGCAGTTGATAGAAATCAGGAATTGCGAAGCCTCTTTCATATTCTTTTGATCTGCTGCCACCGGCTTAACCATGCACGCTTTCCTTTACGATTTTAAGACCTTGGTGAACATCTTCTCGATGTTCGATTTCGGTACGTCCCCGACGATCTGGTCGACGACCTTGCCGTTATTGAACAGTATAATGGTCGGAATCCCCATAATATTGTACTGGGTCGGCGTCCGGGGATTCTCGTCCGTGTTCATCCTGCTGAACTTAATCTTGCCGCCGTACTGCTCGGACAGTGCGCGGAAAGCCGGCTCCACCATCTTGCACGGCCCGCACCATTCCGCCCAAAAGTCGACGACAACCGGTGTAGCGGCTGTCAAGACCTCTTTCTCAAAATTGTCGTCTGTTACGACAGACATTGTTTCACTCATGTTCCGTACCTCCTGCCTCTGCGGCGATTTGTATTGCTTATATTTTAAAATATAATTATCAGGACAATTCAACCCTGCTGTAAAAACCATGCATATGTTTTGCTGACCCCTTCCTCGATACTGACGCGCGGTTTCCATCCCAGGGAGACTGCCTTCTTGTTTGATAATATATCAATTTGATCATTCCGTTTCATTATTTCAAGAGGCAGATCCTGCCTGCCTGCGATCGTCTTGAAGATCCCGAGGAGTTCGGAAACCTGCACACCGGTTCCGGAGCTGATGTTTACGGTTTCGTTGTCCCATGCCGTGTCAAGAGACGCTATCAGTGCGCCGACAGCATCGTCGACATACAGAAAGTCGTAGTGCGAGCCCGGGCTGTCATACAGCGTGACCCTGTTGTTGTGCACGATGCCGTACGCCATGTCAAAGACGGGGTTGCGTTCCATGAACGGCCCGTACAGCCGGGAAAACCTCAGGATCGTCGACGATACATTGAACTTGGTTCTATAGATCCCGGCCATGTTTTCTGCGTTCCACTTCGTGTAGCCGTAGTAGCCGCCGGAGGGTACGGGGTCCGTTTCCTGAGCATGATCGTTGCTCTTATAGACCGCAGCAGAAGAAGAAAAGATCATTTTTTTCAGTTTTGCACGGCGGGTCATTTCGAGGACATTCACCGTACCGAGGACGTTCACCTTGAAGCAGCCCAGGGGCTCCTCGGTGGCCTTTCTCTCGGACGATACGCTCGCGAGATGGAACACGTACTCAACATCCTTCAGGGGGTGTTCCAGGTCTTCAAATTTTGTTACATCCCCGGGAAAGAACCGGAACAGGCTGTTGTGCAGCAGCGGCTCGATCGAAGCCTTTTTGGACCGGGCTATCCCGTGCACTTCGTGTCCCTGATCGGTCAGAGCTTTTGCAAGGTGGCAGCCCAGCAGGCTGGTGACGCCGGTTATTCCGATCTTCATCTATGCCTCGAGGGATTCCAGGACAAGCGCCGTCAACAGCGGAAACATGATTTCGTGGTGTCCCGTGATGGCGAATCCCTGGCCGCCGGTTTTTGTCGGGCGCTCCACGACGTTCTTGAGCGGACGGTAGTGCTGGATCATGTCCATATTGATGGCGGTAAAGTTCCTGGCGTCATACCCGATATTGCGCGCGACCGACAGGGCCTTGAGGAACACCTCGGGGAGGATGACCGCGGAGCCTATGTTGAGGATAACGCCCTGCTCGAGCATGGTGACGATCGTGGTAAATTTCCTGAAATCGATCTCCGTTGCCTTTCCGATGGAGGCGCCGTCCGCCTTGGGATGCATGTGGATGATGTCCGTACCGTATGCAACATGAACGGTAAGGGGAATGCCGAGCCTGTACGCGTTGTACGTGATGCTCATGTCCTTATGCGGAGCATCGGTTTCTGCGAGCATCTTGCCCGCGGCTTCTCCCAGTCCCATGTTGTGCGACGCCCCGGCACTGATCGCATCGTTGAGAAGCGAGCCCGTTTCCTCGGCCATACCGAAACTCCCGTCCTTGATGGTGACGGCGACGTCCTCGGATGTCTCTCCGATGAGGGCAATCTCCGTGTCGTGGATGACGCCGGCTCCCTGCATTGCTATGGCGGTAATGACCTTCTTTTCCATCAATTGAATGACCAGCGGCGACAGGCCCACCTTAATGACACTGTCCCCCATGGCGAGGATAACCTGCTTGTTGTTTTTCCGTGCGGTCGCCATGGCATGGGCGGATGCGATCAGTTCATCAACCTTGAGAAACTTCGGAAGGCTGTCCATGAACTGCTTGACCGACCACCCCGTCTGGTAGGGTTTGGCAAAGTCCTGTATCTTGACCTTGTTTTTCCGCGTTTTGATGGAACTCGTTTTTACTCTTTTCAGATCGATAGGTTCTATGCTCATTCTCTGCTTTTCCTCTCTTTATAGTTTGTATGATCCATGCGTATTCAATATACCAATGCATTTATCCGGCCGAAAATCAACGCCACCGCGGCTATCCTACCTCGCCGGAAGGCACCGCTCCCGCGGCAGGATACTGTAAGGCTATGCTATATCAATTTTCCCGTCAACAACTTAGCA
The DNA here is from genome assembly GCA_021800575.1 of bacterium. GTDB lineage: Bacteria > JAMCPX01 > JAMCPX01 > JAMCPX01 > JAMCPX01 > JAJYLM01. The sequence continues at coordinate 284 of JAJYYW010000097.1, read as the reverse complement.
CAAAAGACGTATCCTTCGCATGTTCCAATGTATGATCCATCTCATACACCCGTTGGAGTATCATGGTTATACTTGATCTATGAAACTGAAGGACATTCCATTTCCACGGGAATATGGTTCATGGGGCATCCTCATCACCTCGTGCATCATCGGCATATCACTCCAGCATGGGCCGGTAACGACGGTGACCTTATCTGCCCTCGCGGGAATTGCGCTGCTGTTTATGACGAAAGCGCCCATCGCGGCCTACCTGCGAAAGCGGAACAGATCCGGCCTGGCGATGA